>CAZNOE010000011.1:0-27184 GCA_964574525.1 uncultured Bifidobacteriaceae bacterium | reverse complement strand
CCGCTCAGCACGACTTCGAGCTGGTGGTTCGTGCTGTTGTCCGACGACGCGACGGTGAGCACGAACGGCTGTGCCACGTTGAGCACCGTGTTCGCCGCCGGGTTGACGAGGTTCACCGTCGGCGCGCTGGCGTCGGTCACGGAGATGTTGAGCGTGACTTCCGGCGACACGAGGCCCGCCGAATCCGTGGCTTGCGCGCGGAACTGGAAGAGCGATCCGGGCACGGCATTGGCCGGAACGGTGAAGGAGAGCGACCGCGCGTTGCCATTCGGCAGGTTCGTGAAATAGCCGAGCGGCCCGATGCCGATGACCGTCACATTCGTCACTGCCACGTCGTCGCTCGCGCTGACGATCAGCGAAAAACTCTGCCCGTTCGCCAGCGGCCCGCTCGACGGCTGGCCGCGCGTGAGCGAAGCGACCGGGGGTTGATTGCTCAACACATTGACGACCAGTTCGGCCAGTGGCCCGTCGTTGCCGAAGCGGTCGGTGGCGATGGCGCGAATGGTGGTTGAGGGTTGAGGGTTGAGGGTTGAGGGAACGGAAAGCGTGGCGCTCACCGAGAACGGCGCGGAATTGTCCGAGCCGATGGGGTTGAAGTCCTGGGTGAAGCGGACGCTCGCGCCGGCTTCGTTGGCCGCCAGCAGCGCTTCGAGCTGTACCGTGGCGCCGGCGACGGGCGATTGGTTCGTGGCCAGCCGGAGAGTGGCGATGGTCGGGCCGAGCGTGTCGAGCGTGGCAAAGGTGGCGGTGATCGGCTGACTGAGCGCGAGGTTACCCGCGAGATCGCGCACGCCGTTCACGGTGAGCGTGTAATTCACGTTTACGTCGAGCAACGCCGTGGGCGTGAACGTGAGCACGAGGCCGTTCAAGCCAACTGCCGTCGCTCCTGCGACCGGGCCCGCCGGACCGGTGAGCGTGACGGTGAGGTTCGAGGACTGGATGGACTCGTTGAACGAGAGCCGCATCACGGAGCGCGGATCAATCTGCACGGCGCTGTTGCTCGGGAAGAGCGACACGAGCACCGGCGGGTCGTTGTCCGCCGTGGTGAACGTGGAGACGAACGGCACGGGCAACGGCCGGCCAACGAGATCCGTCGGCCCGGACGCGATGACGCCGCCGGTCGCGTTGAACCGCTGGCCGTCAATCACGACTACCTCATAAGTCTGCTGGCTCACCAGCGGCGCGAACGGCGTGATTCGCACAACGCGCAACAGGCCGTTCGTTGGGTCGGGCAGCAATTGCAGCGAAGCGGGCACGGCGCTCGTTCCGGTGCGAAGATAAATCCCGTTTGTGTTCAAGCTGTTCGTCGCCAGCATTTCGTTGAATGTGAGCATCACCGCCGTCGTGATGGGCACGCCGACCGTCGTATTCGCCGGGTTCACGCTCACGACGCGCGGATCGTCCTCGTCGAACCGCACGTCGCCGAGATTGTTCGTCATGCCGTTCGCGGCGATGAGCGACGTGAACCGCGCAATGCCGCCAAAGCTGCTGGCGATGGCCTCGAAGTTGAAAGCGCCCACCGGAATGTTCGCAAACGCAAACGCGCCGCCCGTGTCCGAGCGCGACACCGCAATGCCCGGCAGCCCGCTCTGCGAACTGAACGTCAGCACCGCGTCCACGCCCGCCACCGCGTTGCTGCCGTCGGCGCGCACGAGCCGGCCCACGACCGAGCCGCTCGCGCCGAGCACCAGCGTGACGTTGTCGGTCTCGCCGTTGGTCGCGATGCTGCCGCCCGCCGACGCGCCCAGTGCCACCGCCTTCACGCTCAACGTGTACGGGCCGACCGCGACGTTGCTGAAGCTGAACTGGCCGGACGCGTCCGCGAATTTCGTTTCCTCCACGTTCGAGAAGAGCGCCGACTGCGATCTCAAGTTCACCTCCGCGCCGTTCGCGGGCGTGGCCGCGTCGCTCAAGAACACCGTGCCCGCGACCGAGCCAACACCGAGCAATCGCACTGCGAAGTCCGGCGCGTTGCCGACCAGACTGAGCGTGACGTTCGTCGTGCCGCCGCTGTGCGTCGCTCCCGTGCGGCGCGAGTCGGCGCGCAACGTGTAATTGCCCAGTGGCAAATCCACAAACGCCACGCGGCCCGTGCTGTCCGTGTCGGTCGTGAGCGCCAGACCTCCGCCGCTCAACCGGACCGTCGCATTGCTCGCCGTCGTCACGCCATCCGGTTCGAACACCGTGCCCGCCAGCCGCGCGAGCGCTTGCAACGGCACGTCGGCGCGCAACACGCTCACCGATTCCGCCAGCGTGCCGGAGACCGATCCTTTGAACTTCGTCACCGGATCCTCCGCTTCGAGCGTGAACCCACCCACCGGCGTACCGGGGAAGCTGAACGCGCCATCCGGTCCGGCCGTCACCGTGCGGTCGGACGTGAGGCCGTCGTTCACGCGCAACTTCACGGTCGCGCCAGGCACGAAGGCCGTCCCGTAGCCATTGATGACGAAGCCCTGGATTTCGCCGCGCGCCTGTTCAACGAGCACCACGTCGTTGGTCTGTCCGTCAAACGACAGCGTCACGTTTGCCACCGCGCCGATGCCGGTGACCGGGTTTTGCGTGACGAGCCGGTAGGTGCCGAGCGGAATTCCGGCGACGTTAAACTTGCCCGCCGCGTCCGTCGTGGTGAAACCGAGATTGCCCACGGCAACTTGCGCGAAGGTGACGGGCGTGATGAGGTCGCGTTGCACGAACGTCCCGCGAATTGTCGCCGTCGGCCCGAGCGTGACCGTAATGACGTTCGTCTGCCCGGCAACCACCGTCACTCCCGCGCGGCCAAAGATTGTCGTCGGCCCGCTGATGAGCGACGCGCAAACGGCATACGGCCCGGCGAAAATGTTTTGGAATCCGATCACGCCGTTCGTATTCGCCGCGCCGCTGAATTGATCGCCGGGGAACGAGCCGAGGCGGATTTCCACCGAGGCATTCGTCGCCGCCGCGCCGTTGGCCTGCTTTACAAATACCGCCAGCGCCCCTTTGCCAATAAGCTGAACGTTGCTGACATTCGTGATCCCCGCCAACACGTTCGCGACGGACTGGCCCTTCAAACCGGTCAGTGGATCATTCGCCTCCACCGTGTAGCCGCCGGCCGGCAGCGCAATTATCGTGTCGAAGAAACCGTTCGTGTCGGTCTTGATGGAGTAGTCCGTGCCGAAGCTGATCTTCACCGTCACGTTGCTGCCGGCGCGCGAGCCGTTGGGATTGAACACCGTTCCGGTGAGCCGCCCGTTGATTTCTCGCGTGGCCGGGAACTGCAAAATGTTGTTAGTCGAATTCGGCTCGGTGGAAGTCGTCTGGCCGCTCGTGCTGATGACGACGGGGAAAAACGGCGACGCGGCCTGCAAACCGAACGGGCCAACGAGATTGGCATTGGGAAACTCGAACGTGCCGAGCGCGGGATCGCTGTTCACGTCGCCGCGAACGACGAACGACGGCGCGCCATTGGCGAGCGGGCCGATGCCGGTGAGCCGCACCGCTGCGCCGATGGGCACGCCCTGGCCGTTGAGAACTTTTCCGGCGATCGTGCCCGGCCGCAGGAAACGGATGTCCGCCACGACGGTCTGGCCGTCGAACGTGACCCGCGTGCGCGTAAAGCCCCAAGTGTCTGGATTGAACGGCTCGCCGGTGAGGAACGGATCGGTCGCGCCGGTGAAGATGGCAAGCGCCTCGCCGATGGCCGCCTGGATTTCGTCCTCAGTACCGCCACGGATGCGGTCAACCAGCCCGCTGGTGTCCGTCTGCGCCACGGAGGGCGCGGGCGCGCTCAACGTGTAGTCGTCCAGGCCGAGATTCTCGAAAACGTAGTTCCCATTCGCGTCGCCATCCGTCCACAGGAAACCGCCTTGCTCCGGGATGGCCACGCGGGTGTTGGGCACGGGCTGGCCGAGCGCGTTGAGGACGCGGCCCGTGATGCGCCCGGCGGGCCGCAGGCGCACCACGACGAAATTGTCCACACCGGCCACGACGTTCAGCGACGCGCTGCCGAGTCGCGTGAAATCAATGCCGGCGGCGGGATTACGTTCGACGCCCGCGCTGATGGAGCGCTGGCCGGTCGGCACGCCCGTGAGCGTGAACAGTCCGTTGGCGTCCGTGCGCACGATCGTATCGCCGCCGGCCACAAGCGCGTTGGTGGCGGGCACGCCATTGAAGAATTCCACGCGGCCCGCGACGGTCGTGCGGCCATTGAGGGTGATGGAAACCTGCGTGTCCGTCGCGAGCGACGCTTGAATTTTTCGCCGGTCGCCTTTGCGCTTGCCGTCGAACGAAACCGCCGCCACGTCATAGATGCCCGCCGGGAAATTCGTCGCGATCCAGAAACCGTCGTTGTCCGCTGTCACCGCCGCGACCACGTTCTCGAATTTTCCGGTGTTGTCGTTGAACCGGCCCACGAACACGCGCGCGTTGGGATGCGGCGTGACGTTGTCCGGCTCGAATACGCGCCCGCGCAACGTCGCCCGCGCCGTCACGTTGGAGGAGAGCACGATGGCGAGGTCAATGATGTCACCCACTTTATCGAGCACGCCCGCCACGGTGCGGAACTGTCCGCTCGGCGCCGTGGCCTGGATGGTGAACAAACCGAGCGGCACGCCGAAGAACGCGAAGCGCCCATCGGAATCCGAGAACAGGCCGCGGCCCAGTTCGCGCGAGTCGGGATCAGGGAATAAATTCACCGCCACGCCGGAAACGGGAGTCACACCGTCCGCGGCGAGCACCGTGCCGCTCACCACCGCACGCCCGCGGAAACGCAGCGCGACGACGGTTTCCGTGCCTTCGCGCGCCGAGCCGAGCGCGACGAGGTCGCGGAGCAACGCGCGGTCAATGCCTTCGGCTTGCGCGATGGCCTGCGGCAAACTCGCCGTGCCGAACGCGGACAACAGCGCGTTCAAGTTCGTCTGGACGTTGGAAAGTTCGAGCAGCTTCTCGCGCGCGAAGGCATCGCCCGACGCGGACTCCAAAAGCAACGCGACGGCCTCCGGCGGCAGGCCCGCCGTGTCCGTCGCGCTCACCGAGTAGCCGATGCCGGCGAGCACAAAGTCGAAGTCGAACAACCCGTTGCCATCGGTGAATACCTGGCTCACGCGCGCGATGAACGCGTTGCAGTCAAAGCCTTTGCCCTCCGTCTCGTAGTACGTCAACGTCACCGGCACCGCGGCGGCGAAGCTGCCATCGGCGCGCACGACGCGGCCCCGAATGGCGGTGCCGGCGTGCAGATCGCTTGTCACTGGTTTGCTGTTGCCGGTGACGGCGTTCCCGCGCGGGTCGGTGACGCCGGTGACGGTCATGGTGCGCGGACGGATGGCGCCGACGGGCCGCGCCATGTTCAGCAACGCCACGCGCGCGCCGGGCTGGATTTGGACGGAGTTGGCGCGGTTGCCGTTTTCGAGCGCGTAGGCCGACGGCACGTTCGCGCCGTTTTGCGTCATCGGCTTGGAGAACAACACCGCCAGTACCGTGCCGTAATTGCGCGGGTCGTAGGGCAGCGGAAAACACGGAATGATAGGCCGGCCAGCGTGAATCTTCGGCTCCTGAAACACATTGACGACCGAGGGCGGCAACTCGTTGACGATTGTCTGCGTGCCGGCGAGCGAACTGTCGGCGACGCCGTCGCAAGTGGTATCCACCGCCAGCGCTGCGTTGGTGCTGCTCACCGCGAAGCGGTAACAGGAACCAGCCGGAGGATTCGCGAGGGTCCAGCGCAGCAGACGCGCCGTGCCATTGGTGTTCACAATCAACGCGGCCAGGTCGGTGCTGGGGAGCGCGTTCGTGACCGTCCACTTGAATACGATGTTCGAGCCGCGGCCGAGCACGGCGGCCAGATGGCCGCGCGCGCCGCGATAGATCAGCGCGCCCGTCACATCGCTGCGGTCGAGCGTGGCGGAGTTCGTGCCGTCGGCGAGCGAGAGTTCGACGCCGGAAAGATTCACGGAAGCGAGCGCCCAGCTTTCGCCACGACCCGTGAGATCGGGCGCGCGTTCGGCGAGCCGCGTGGTGGCGTCGAGCGCATCGGCCAGTTCGATTTCAACCATCAATGCCTCGCGGAACTCGCGGCCCGCGTCGGTGGTTCGAAGGATTTGGTCGAAGCCCGCGTTGAAATTGCGCCCGCCCTGCCAGTCGGCCAGCAGGTCGGCCAGCACGCGCTTGAGCGGGTCGCCGTAGCGAAGGCGCTGGCCGGCTTCGGCGAGTTCGAGGACGCGTTTGGTGATGAGGGATTTCGGAACGTTGATCACGCCGGGCGGCAACTGTCCCGCCGTGGCGACGCTGAGGGCCTGACCGAGCACGCGGTTGGCGGCGTTGAGCAGATTCGTCGGCAGCGCGTTGACGAAATCCGGCATGCCGATGGTGTCGGGCGAGAGGACAACGCCCCGCTCGTCAATGCCCATAGTGAGGAGAAAACGTCCCTGCGTGCTGTCGTCGGAGGTCGTCAGATTGGAAAAGGAAATCGAGCCGGTGCGCTGGGAGCGGATGCGGAAACGGGCGGTGGCGGACTGGCCGGGCAGCAGCGTGCCGAGCTCGACGGTCTGCGCGCTTTCGAGCACGCCGCCGCTGATGGACGTGGAAGGCAGCGTGACGCTGACGAGGTTTGCCGGCGTGATGCCGGTGTTGAGGATCGTAACGCTGGCTTCGTAGGGTTCGCCGGCGCGGATGGTCCGCGGGTGCGTGAACGCGAGCGAGAATTTCGGATTGCGCACGAGCACCGAACCGGCGGCCTTGCCCTTGACCTTGACGATGCCGGCGGCAAGCCCTTCGAGGTCGGCGGTAAGATCAAGGTCCATCACGTGCAAGCCTTCCTGCAAGCCTTCGACCAGGAATTCGCCCTGGCCGCTCTCGCCGGGTTGCAGCCGCAGGATGTCATCGGCGGTGCCGACCTTTCCGTCGGCGCCGGGGCGGACGACGGGCTGGAGGGGTTGAATGATTTTGTCCGGGCCGACGCGGGCGAAGCGGAGCGGGTCGTCACCCGGAGCGTTGTAATTGGTGCTGGCGATGCGGTCGGGGCCGGGCGGCAGGATGAGCGTGGCTTGAACCTTGTTGACGCTGAGGCCCGAGCCGCCGGGCGCGCCATTCTCGGTGAAAATCTGGACGGAGAAGAACTGGTTGAGAAAACCGATGTTGCCTGGAATGACCATGAGCGCGGGAATCGGCGGGATGCGCAATTCCAAATCGGACTCCCCGACCTCAACCTGCTGGAAGTTGATGCCGGTGATCTGAATATTCAGTCCGCTGGCTTCGAGTTCGGGCGGGAGTTCGACGGTGGAGGCGATTTGCTGGTTGAGGATGGACGCCTCGGCGAGTTTCGCTTCCAACTCGGCGGCGGGAATGATTTCGGTGCTCTGCCTGAACGTCGGCGCGATCACCGGAAAATTGACCGGAATGGTTTTCCCATCGAGCACGAAGCCGACCTGGAACTCGACCACGCGGAAGTTCGCATCATCAATCACGATCCCTCGGTCCTGAATCTCCACGAGCGTGAGCGGGCGCGAGGTGACGCGCGAGATGAGCACTTCATCGAACACACGAACCGGCACGGATGACGGCGTGCCCTCCATCTTCGTCTCACCCGTCGCTGCGTCCACGAGGCGGATGTTGTCGAGTTGGTAATCGCCGACGAGATTGAGCGGCGGGAGGAGTAACGCCGAGTTCACCTGTCCGACGATGCGGCGCGCAGGAAACGATGGCCCGCGAAGAGTCGCTTCGACGTAAGCGCTCCCGAGCGCGTTGGTTGGTCCGGTGAATGTGACAAGCACCGAGCCGGCGATGCCCTTGGGGACAGCGAGCGCAGCGGGTGAAACTTTGAGTTGCGTGCCAGCGATGCGGTATTCGAGCGAGACAAGTTTTTCTCCATTTGCGTTGAGAGAGTCCGCTAAGAGCCAAACGGCCAGGGCGAGAGTCAAGGTACATGGCGCTAACCCACGTCCCCAAGGTGCCACACGCTTACGCTTGAGTGCGGACAAATGCTCGTTAGCAGGGTGATAAGTGTGTGACATGCTAGAACTGTCTTCCGAGGATGGCCTTTCCCAATTTCTCGATCTCCTCGATTTCCCCAATGGCCGTTTTGAATTCGGACTTATCCACGTAGGGCGGGTCGAAGAAGACGGTTCGCAGTTTGCCGCCTGCTGCGGGAACAAATCCCGCGTTGACCTCGCTGTCACTCATTCTCAACGTGTTCACGAGGAATGCACTTGCAATACCACCTCTCTTATCCGCTTCCCTTGCCAGCGCCGCCGAGATGCCGGCTGGTGAGTCTAAGTCCATCAAACCCTCGAAATGCTCCATGACGAAGGCCGGCCTGCCATTGAAGTCAAATTGGCGGCCAACAAGCTTGAAGCGCCCTTTGATGACCCCCCCAAAATAGCGCTGCCAGCCCAAGCGATTAAACAATTGAAATCCGCGGTTCAAGTTCGCCAAGTTGTCAACCGTAGATTGAAGAGATTCTCGGAAAACGGTTCTGATGGCCAACGGTTGCCCTTGTATTCGGAAAATGATCCCCCCCGAACCTGAGCCGACATAATTCAGGCCGGGATTTCGCTTCATAAGACGATGGATCTCCTTTGCTCGGTCCATGGAAACGAGCTTCTTACCCAATGCAACTTCCTTTTCGCCGGCCCTGAGCGCCAATCTGATAGCATTCGCTGCCTGATCCACAGTCACTTCGGCGAGTTGCGATCCCGCGCCATGACGGATGGCCGCAGATGCACCTCTTGAGCCAGCCTTTTTTGCCAAGAACGCGGCGAGATCCGAGACTAAGGTGCCGCGACCTGAAGGATCGCGATTTGAGGTCGGATTGTGGCCGAAGCCCGCATAGAGGTTCACGCTGTCTTCGTATTCCTCCGGATCGCGCTGTAGAAATTGGCCGGTGAACGGATCGTAGAAGCGGGCGCGCAGATAAACCAACCCGGCGTCGTAATCGAAATACTGTCCGTGAAAGAGGAAGGGGCTGCCGATGGCGCTGCGGGCCACGCGCGGCGGAGCGGTGCTGCCGAATAGCGGACCGGGCGGCGACACAACCGGGTTGGTGCCGCCCAGCGTGATCGGGATTTGCAGGGTCTGGTTGGTGTTGCCCCACTCGTCGATCAATGAACCACCATTGATAGTAAGCACGAGGTTCGTGCCGAAGCTCCCTTGCGGACGCAAGCGAATGATCGCTCCGAACGGGAACCCAATCGGCAAGTCCTCCTCATAGGTGATGGAACCAAGGATGATTGGGCCGTTAGGACTGCTGAGTTGGAAACCGCCGTTCAATCCTCCATCCAATGGCTGCGTGCCCGTGACCAACTCAGTGCCAGGCCCCGCATTTGCCAGCGGCGGCATGACGAGCTCCGTGAACTGCACAAGCAGTTCGTTATTTACGGAAGCGATGACCGCTGAAACTTGCGGCGGAGCAATGTCGCGCCCCTGAATCTCGGGTTGACCCCAAGGGTCGTAATTAATGCGTTCAACCACCTGGCCCATAGCATTGGCGACGGCCATGACCGAGCCGAGCGCGTCCTTCAGGTAATAAAAGCGCTGGAGGCTCCCGGCACCGTCACGAATGTCCGCCGCCGAGGGCGAGTCCTCGTCAGCGTAATAATAACGGGCAGCCAGGATATTGGAGGAACCGCTGCGGGTGTATTCCTCAATGAGCCGACCCTGGTCATAAATCAGCGCTGTGTCAGAGATAACCGTGCTGCCCTGCGAAACTTTGCGGTGATGCATCAAGCCATTGGGCTGATGTTCGTATTCTATGACCAGGCCGTCGGGGCGCTCTACCTTCACCAATTGAGCGAATCCGTTGTAGGTCAGAACGCAGTTGGTTTTCGCGAAAGGCTCGGACGCGCCAAGCGGACGGACCTGCAGGATAGTATTCTTCGTGTTGCCTAACGGGTCGGGTGCTCCGCGATTGAAGCCGTCGATTGTCCGGGCAAATGAATAGCCTTGGTCATAATCCGCAATGGATTGCGCGAACGGCGGCAGCGGCGGCAGGACGAGCGCGTCGGGATTGGCCAGGCTATGACCAGTCAGCAAATCAAGGCCGTTGCCGTCGTAAGTGTTGGTACGCGCATAAAAGCCGGCCGCCAAACCGGAGCCGCCACTGAGGCCCGCTGAATTAACGCGCACCGCGTTGGGGATCACCGGGCGGGCGCCCGCTTCCACGCGGGTAAGACGATTGCCATCGTCGTAGGCAAAAATGTCCGCGCGCCCGTGGCGGTGAACTTGCTGGCGCAAAAGGATGTTGTCCGACAGGTCGTACTGGTACCGGACATCGGCGAGGAGAACTCCGTTGGCCCCAGTGTAGCGGCGGGCGCGGAGGCGTTTGCGCCGGTCGTATTCGTTCACCTCGTGGATCACGCCGCCACCCAAGTCCACCGTGCCCGGAATTTCGGCGCCGGCGTAGAGCGTGACGCGATAGACATCGCCGCCGACTGGCAGTTCTCCTCCGGTCGCCCGCACGGAACTCAGGCGCCCGTTCAACTCGCGGTCCTCAACGAGCGTCGTGCTCGAAGGGTAAATGCACGTCTCACGGTTGCCGTCGGCGTAAATCGTCGAGCCGACGGTGAATGGCCCCAGCGCTTCGATGTACTTTGCGGAAATCATCGGGCCGAGCTTGTCGTACGTGAATTCGGCGGTGTGTTGTTCGCGTTCGCCGTAGTGCGCTTCGCGGATGCGATCCAAAGCGTCGTATTTGAAATCAGTCTTGTACGACTGGCCCTGATTATAAGTGACGTCCTGCGAGGTGACGCGGCCTTGCAGGTCGTATTCCATGGTGATGTCGCCCCCGGGGATTAGAATCGTCTCGGGAAGATTGAGTTCGTTTGGGCTTTCGTAAATGAGCGAGGCACCGGCCTGACGCAGGTCTTTTCGCGTCATGCGCAGCGTGCCGTCGGTGTATTCCATGGAGTGCCCTTTGCTGGCCGCGTCGCCGACAAATGTTTGCTGACGGTTCTTGTCATAGTTGAAACCGAAGTTCACGAGGTTCGGGCGGGTTTCCGAAAGCCGTTCCCCCAGAACAGAAAGTTCGACGGTGGTCTTCTTGTCGCGCCCGTCGAAAACTTCCGTGGGCAAGCCGTCGTGACGGGGCGTGAAGGTGGCACGTTTGCCGAGGCCATCAGACATGCCATCGCGGTGGTCGAGTGAATTGTAGGTGTAGCTTGTGAGAAAAGAATTAGCGCCTTCGTTGGAGTCGATGGTCAGCGTGTTCCCGTTGAGATCGGGCGCGATGGTGGCGTCGAAAAGCCCGGCGATCTTATTACCGACATACCGCCCAGCCGCGTCGTGCGACAGTGTTGTTTCAACGCGCGGGCCGCTCGTGATTCGTTTGCCGCCGTTGGCGACCGGATACGAGTATTCGATCCGTGCATCGCCTGACGTGCCGACACGCCGTTTCTTCTTTGGCCGGCCCAGCGCGTCCACGCCGCCGTTGTCATCGGCAATTTCTTCAAAAATCGTGTCATCCTCGGGATCAACGATCTTGACTGATTTGATCTCCCCTTTCGGGAAATAAGTCATTTCCACCTTCTCCTCGCCGCGATTGCCGGGGCGCTTGACGAGCAGGGGGCGGTCGTAACCATCGTAATCTGTCTGGCTGACGGCGGTGCCCTTTTTCTTGTGCGTGCGCAGGTTGCCGTGCAGGTCAAGAATGTAGTCCTCGTTGTAGCCGCCGATCTCCATGTGGATGAGATGCCCCTGATGATCATAGGTGAACTTGCGCTCCTCGCCGCCGGGTAACTTGACGGCAGCGACGCGCCACGCGGCATCGTTGGTGTATTGCGTGGTTAGATCCATCTTCGAGGTGCCGACTTGCACATTCTTGGCGGTGACACTTTGAAGGAAGTTGATTTGATTATATTTTCGAACTTCCTCGTAAGTCTGACCGTCCCCCAAAGTTCGTGAGTTGTAGGTTGTGTTTCCGTTCTCGTCGTATGCGCGCTTTTCGGTGTACTGGTCTCGGACAAGCTTGGTCAGCAACAATCGGTCATCGTAAGTATAATCAATCGCGGCATGTGCGGGCGGTTGAATCTTAGTTGCCACGCCCAGTTTCGCAGCGCGGCTGTTGCCAGTGTAAAGGAATTTGAAGCTCATCGCGCCGCCTCGAATTTCCTCGCTCTTAAAGCCGTCATCGTCGTGGTAGAAGAATTGGGTATCAATCCCCTCCGGGGTTTTGGAAAGGGTCAATTGGCCGTATTCGTTGAAACCAAACTGCTGAATGCCGGCCCCGATGTAGTTGATGGATTCGATTTCCCGACCGTCGGTCTTGAGCGTGTAGGTAATGGTGTTCCCGTTGAAATCGGATTGGTCTCCCGACTGGACGTTGTAACGGCCGTCGTAGCGGTAGGTCGCGGTCAGTTGTGTCGGCGTTCCGCCGCGCGGACCTGGAAAATGCTCCTCCTTGAGAAGGTTGGCGCGCGAACGGAGGCTCGTATTGTCTGGGTCGTAAGTGTAAATAACAAAATTTCCTTCCGGATAAGTGAACCGCGTCAGCAGCCCGTTGGTGTCGTGAACCGGCGTATAGGCAGCATCTCCGGCGCTTGCCCCCTTGAAGGTGATGGCTTTGGGATAGCTGAGTTTGTCAAAGGTGAATTCCGTTTTCGCGCCATCCGGCCCAGTTGTGCTTGACGTGCTGTTCTCAGCGGCGGCCGCGGTGTTCTGCGCCGGCGGCGTGAAGGAGACGGTCCCGGCAGCACCGTTGCCGCCCGCGGCAGTCTTGTTCTGATCGTTGAGCGTTGCAGCAAAGACGGCTGTGCCCTGTCCATCCTGAGTCGAGCCTGCGATGATACCTCGAATGTTTTTCGCACACGTTTCTCCGGTGATATAGACCGTCCGAGGGCGTCCGCTAAAGCCGCCATTTGCTCCGTCGCATTCGACGCCGAGACGGTCCTGAAGAATGGCGTCCTCCGTGTAATTGAACAACACCGTGCGACCGCTGTAATCTTTGAGCTGGCCGATTTTCCCCGCGATGAAGACATTGTTCGTTTGCCGATCCAAACCCTCCCGGTACAAGCTGTCGCCATTCAACCGCCAATAGCCGATTTCGAGAAACCGATCGGTCGTCACGGATTTGTCGCTGATCTGAATCAGTTCATCGCGATTATTGTAGGTCAGGACTTGCTGGTTCTTGGGATGCCGGTCGTACATCCGCTCCAAACGACCGCGCGAAGAGTACCAATACTGAGTTCCCTCGGGAGTCAGCCGCGCGAACTGGCCGTCAGGGAATCGGACCAGCAAGTCGAAGACGCCCGGTGTCTTAGGCAGGTAAAAGGAGTTGGCCTTGTCTTTCCACCCAAGCTCATCCGATCCCATCAGCGGGTCATTCAAATACTCCGGTGGCGGACTGCTGGACTCGAACTTGAACACGATGATGCGACCTGCACCATTGACGAACAGGACGTCCCTCTGGTCCGCGACCTCACTGGTTTGCGCCTGCCGGATCACCTGCGGCATGCGCGACGAAGCGGAAAAAAGTCCCGGTCGAAGCTCCACCAGATGCTGATTGTAGCTGAAATCCCACCCGCGACCAAACGCACCCTCGAACAAATCCTGTCCGCAGATTGCGCGCTCAAAAACGATGGGCATTCGCCGACTGGCGAGCGCCATGTCAACCGTCTCGCTCCGAACCTCGCCGTTGTGCGCGCTGACCATGCCGAATGTGCCGGGCGCTTCGGTGCCACCATTGGCCGGCATAGGATTGGGCCCCATGATGTAAGTGGCGGGAAAAGTCTCGGCGGTCACCACCGCCCGCGGCTTCATGAGTTTCGGCCCGAGGTCCACTCCCGCGGCAAACGCGCCAATCGCCGGATCAATGTCTTCGGACTTGTCAATAAACGCGCGCAGGTAATGGCCGGACCAGATGATTTCACGATCAGGACTCGCCCGCAGATTCGCGAGTTGTTGAGCCCCGATGCGCTCGTAAATCAACGCGAATGGTTTTGAGAGATAAAAATTGTAGAACGGACTGGATGGATTGGAAGAGAGCCGGTACGCCGTCAGTGGTTTGATTGGCGCGTCGCAGGACCGTGCTGCCTGGCCGATGAGTTGCGCGGCATCTGGTGTCATCGCCCGCACCGGCGGGAAGTCGTCACCCTTATTCTTTAACGGGTGACCGGCGCGATTGAGGCTTTCTAAAGCCAGTTCCATCGTCGCTCCCGATCCGACGTCGCCACCCGGCGCGCGCACCAGAACGTAGTAATGCGCACTCGGCAAGGGCGGGTCCAACGAATTCGTCGCGCCGCCCTCGGTGCGCACGCGGGCGGGCTCAAGTTGCGTCTCGACGACAACGTTCTCCAAGTCCGCACCGAGCCGCGCATTGATGAGATTGATTTGATCCACCAACTGACTCGGGGCGAGCAGGTTGGTCTGATCCAAGAGGGACACGAAACTCAATTGCGGCGGTACCTGTACTATTTCATGACGATCACCTAGGTTAACCGCCTGAATGCCCACGGCACTGCCACTAGCCAGCGTGATATTGCCCGAGCCGGCATTGGGCAGAATACTCACGATGGCGGGATGCGGGCTGCCGTCGGTCAGCGTTGGCTGAGCCAGTTTTGAGGGATCCAGAAGCAGCAGACTCGTGGTCGTGGCCCATGCGATCAGTCCATCCGGGCGCAGGCTGATGGATTGCGGCAACCCCAGCCCGGCCGGCACCGGGATTTTGCTCAACACTTCGGGAGTTTCGGGCAGCGTGATGTTAATGACCGCCAGTTTGTTCAGGCCATCGTCATCCGGCGCGAGGGAAACCAGCGCAAGGACAAAGGACGTGTTGGTATTGCCCAGTTGCAGGTTCGGCACGACCAGACTGAAGACACGCTTGGGCCGGCTGTTAAAGCCAAACGGCACACTGGCCGCCGCGGCGTCCAGCGGCGCTCCTTCTGACACAAACGTCCGGTAGGCCGGAGGAAGGTCGTTGCCGACGGGCAAACCATTGGCCAACCGTTTTCCGCTGCCCAACGTCACGCCGAAATAAAACCGGCGCGCGTCAAAATCGTAATCGAGAATTCGCTGTGCGGTGTCCTGGAGGATGAAAGACTGTTTGCGACCGAAGAAGCCCGCAGGCGCGCGCGGGGGCAGCGGCACACGGTCGTTGGGACCGACGTAGTCACCATTTCCATCGGCATCAATGCCGTTGACACCAAAGAGCGGAAAGGCCGCCGCTTCCTCCTGCGTGGCGCTGAAGCCGACGATCATCTCCTGCAAATCCACCAGACCGACCTGCTGCAGGTCCGAGCCGTTCTCGAAATAATTGATGTAGGGAGGACTCCATCGCACTTTCGTTACTGCGGACGGGCCGCGCGAGACAATCGCTGTGACCAGCCGGACCGGGTTGACCGGATTGCTGACGTCGAAGATGCGCAAGTATTGGCCGCGGAAGAACAGGTTGTCCGCTTCATCAATCGCGGCGGTTCCCAAATCTCCGCCCACGACCGCCAGCAGGTCGCGTGTGACTGGAGTTTCGCCACGGCGGAACACGAAGGAGTACTGCGGAATCAAAACAAGGTCGCGAGGCGTTCCCTGAACCACGGCGGTCGCCACCTTCACCGGCTGCGATGGCTTGGACACATCATAAACGTTCAGTGCGCCGTCGCCCGCGCGTTCCAGGGCGAAGAGAAAATTGTCCCGCCCCACGACGCCGCCGCCGCTGATGAGTTCCGGCAGGTTCATTCGAACTTGCGGCGCCGTATCGAACGCCAGCGTATATTCCTGATTGCCGGTCTGACCGGGGAATTGATCGAAAGCATTCCCGCTTAGATCGAGAATGCTGGTCGGCAGCGTCAACCGGTAGCTGCCGCCAGGCACCAGCTTAGGGAAGAAAAGTTCCAGCACCTGCTGGGCTGAACTCAGCACGAGCGATGGCACGCCGCCATCTCCGCCAAGGACGCCGCCTCCTTGCGCCGCGCACGTGATGGCCGCCGCATTGGATAAGACTGACGTCGCGATTGGCTCGTTAAAGATGAGCCGTATCTTCGCTCCTGGGGCCAGCGTGCCGCTCGGAGGCGGCTCGCTAAATATGACCGAGGGCCCAACCGTGTCGTTCTTGTCCGCAATGGGAAGCGGGTTGTTGCCGAGATCGGGAAGCTCACCGAAATCCACGACGTGAAAATTGGTGGCGGCCGCCTGGAGAGCGCCGGGCGTCGCAACGCGGGCCACCACTTGCAATACGGCCCGCAGCCGTTTGGTGGCGGTCAGGTTCGCGCGCCAACGGAGTTGGTTCGGCGTGATGCTCGTTTGGTCAAAGAACACAAGGGAGACATCCGCCAAGGTCGCTTGACCGGAAGAGGAGAGCACTCGAGCGACTGCTACTTCGACGGTGGGGAGGCCATTTGGATGCGAGGCGTTGACCTGAATCGCGACGGGAGTGTTGGTGGAAGGAAACACCGGCGAATGGCTGATATTGACGGACGGAGCAACGGGCGTCGTGTTCTGCTCCGACCCCAAGGCGAAAAGTAGTTTGCGCTCGAATACGACATCGCGCCCGATGCCGATGCCGAAAGTCGAAAGGGGAAGCGGTTCGACCTGTGGCCTCGCATACTTAGGATGCGTGGCGAGCAGCAGGTAATCCGTCGCGCGCGTGAAGGGCACGGCGGCTGAACCAGCGTCCAGCGGCAGCGAAAGCGCGAATTTGCCGTCCTTGTCCGCCGTGGCATAGACCGCGCCGGAGGGGAGTCGGCCTCGCAGGCCGATGGTTTGTCCTATGAACTGGGCGTAAACGAAAGCTCCCGGCAGCGCCCGCTCCACCACCTGCGGCTGGGGCTGGCCGGGGTTGAGCGCAACTTCTTCGACCACCGAACCTGCCACCGGAACGGGATCGGTCCCGATCGCCAAGACAATGATCGTGAACGAGAATGCTTCTTCAAACGCCACACCGATGATCGAGCTGCCGATGAAGGAAAGCAGTCCCAAAAACGGGAATGTGTTGGAAGTCAGGCGACCGTCCTTATACTTGAGTCTGTCCACGACCTGATACACGGTTTGCCCATCCTCCTGCCGCACCACGGCGAGAACGAATCCCATGTCCTCAGGTTGAACTCCCGGATTCAGTTGGAGCGTGGCGGGATCGAGCGGCAAAGAAATGTCCGATGGCCCGTCGGCGCGGTCGCCGCTCATCTTGAACTTCATCGCCGCGACCGTCGCAGCCGTGGCCGGTGGAGTGTTGCTCGTGAGCGCGGGCAAATCGCTCAGGTTGAGCGGCTCAAGCTTGAACCGTGTCTTGCCCTGAACCGTACCTGGTTGGACGGTGAAGTGAATGGGACCTCCCGGCGCGTCCGCCTCGACCACGCCACCGCCGCCAAAGAGCGCCACGCTGCCATCGCGGAAAATCTGCCGGCTCGCTTTGATCGTGTTACGCGTGCCGTTCCGGTTTAGCAACACCGCGCTGATGAAATCGTCCACTTCAGCGGCGATGAAATTGGTAAAGCTCCCATCAGTCCTGGACAGAATCGTTGCGGTCTGTCCGCTGGAATCGTTGACGAGGATGACCGGTGAGTCGGGGTCCGCCGTCCCGGGCGTTCCGAAGACGGGTGCCACGCCGTTGGTTGGCTCATAAATGATAAGTTGAGCGCCGAGCCGATTGAGCGCATCGC
Source organism: uncultured Bifidobacteriaceae bacterium (assembly GCA_964574525.1). GTDB lineage: Bacteria > Verrucomicrobiota > Verrucomicrobiia > Limisphaerales > JADLHS01 > WYBW01. Next base: position 9,635 of record CAZNOE010000011.1, on the reverse strand, counting down.
TCTCCGTCGTGAACGCGAACAGATTCGTGCCTTCCAGTCTGCGGCCCGTAATGTCGGCGAGATTGGTCGAGAGGGAAATCGTGTGATGCGTGTTGGCGGCCAATGGGGAAACCGGCAGCAATGTGGCCGTTGTGCCGCGCAAGTTGAGCGTGAGGCTCGCCGACACGGGCGCATTGCTCGCACCCAGCAACAGGATTCCGCCCGCGGCCAGCGTCGCCGGATTCAGCGGTTTGTCGAACTCGACAATGACGGAAGTGACGCGCGAAACACCGGTAGCATTGTTCGTCGGCGTTACGCTCAACACGCGCGGGCCGCTGGAGACGGACGCCAGTTGCGTGTTCACCGGCGTCTGCGGATTCGGAACGTTCACGATTTGCGTTCCGCTGTCGCCGGTGGCGAGATCGTTGACGGTGACGGTTGCGGCGCCCGCGGGCGCGAGCAGTTTGAACGCGCCGTCGTTCGCCGAAAACGTGAGCCACGGTTGGCCCGCGATGCGTAAGGGCAAACCGCCGGTCGGCTGGCCGGCGCTGTTTCTGGCGATGCCGCTCACCAAGCCTTGCGCGGGATTGATTTTCAGCAGCACGTATTGGCCGGCGCCGTTGAGGCCGGGAAGTTTGTCGCCACTCGTCGGTTCGTCGCTCGCAAGATTTCCATTCGCGTCGCTGTGCAAGCGTTCGCGCGGTTCAAGGCCGTAGAGACCTGCGCGCGCGAGCACGCGGGCGAGGACGAAGTTCGAGTTCGTGGCCAGCCCGGTAAGTTGCACGCTGAGTTTGTGTCCGGTAACGACGCCGCTGACGCCAAGTTCAAACGCAGCCACCACCGTCGCATTGCTTCCCGCCAATTCGGTGAAGTTCGTCACAGCGAGCCGTTTTAGTTGGACGGCCTGCTGCGCCAGCAAATCACCCACTCCGGCCAACACGCGGAGGCCCTCGCTCGCCACTTGCCCGCCGTTAGTACCGAGGATGCCGCCGCTGAACGCGCCCGGAGCAAACAGGTCCATGTGCACGACGGCTTCATCCAGTTCTTCTGCTCCAAAGAGCAACAACGGTCGAATCGGAAACTCCGCGCGCACGGTGTCGAGTCGGGTATCGCCAGGTCGTTGATAGCCGACGACGAAATTATCGAACAACGCCGGGAAGCGCCGCGTGCCGTCGCGCAATGTGTAGCGCTCGCTCACTTCGCCGCGCAGCAGTGTTCCGCTCGGCAGATTGCCCGCGAGGTTCGTGACGAGCACTTCCGCCGTGGCGGTGACGAGTTCGGGAATCTTGCTTGCGGGACTGGAACTCGGCGTCACCGTTCCGCCGGCGCGGAGGCTCGCCGCGTCTGGCAACGGCGTCGCGCTCGGCAACAGAAACGCACCCACAGTCGGATTCGGCGGCGCGATGGGCGCGGCGTCGGCCACGACGAGCGCAAACGCTCCGCTGCCGGGAAGCACAACGTTCACCGCGTTGCTGCCGTTGCCAGCGACAAGCTGCAAAACTTCCCACGTCAGGGCATTGGTGTTCAGTTTCACAAACGCCGCGGTCTCACTCGGTGGAATCGGCCCTGACGGTGTCAACGTTCCGTTTCCGACCATCGCCGGTTCCGCCGACAACTCCAACCAGAATGCGCTGAGCGGACTCCAGCCCTGTGGCAGAAACAGTGGCAGCGTCTGGCCCGTCAACGGCGTCAGAACCGCCGGCGTGTTCTGTGAAAAGGCTCCGGGCGTGAACTTCACTTGCACGGCGGGATGGCCCCGCGTTAGTTCGCCGCCGCCAATAGGCGTGAGCGATGCGGAGTTCGCGTCGCGCCTGGCCAGTCGTGGATTGGGAATGATACTGACCGCGCCCGTGCTGACATTTGCCACGCGCCACACGGGCAGATAGCCGGCGGCGCTGAACCGCAGCGCGCGCGTCTGGTTGGTTTGCGTCAGCGTAGCGAGGCCAAAGTCCCCGTCTGTTTGCACCGTCCCGGAAGACGCGCCGGGGCCGTCCACATTTACCGACGGCAGCGGCAGGCCCGCGTCGTCCAGCGTGCGCACGACTTGCAGCCCGGCCAACGACTGCGGCGCCCTCGCGAAGACTTTTGCCGTGAGTTGCGGCGCCGCGTTCGTTTGGAAAGCGAGGGAAAGCGTGCGTCGCAAGGAGGTTTCCTGAGGGACGAGTTCCCCGTCCAGCACCAGACTGCTCAGTTCATAAAATGGTTTGGCCACTTCGTCGGCGCCGTCGGGTTGCAGCGGCCCGCTCGTGCCGGAAAAACTGTCCACCAGCAGAACCACCGGCCCGAGCCAGGTTCGCGGGGAACGGTTGGTGAGGCTGACTTCGACATTCCAAACATTGGCGGCGCGATTGTACCGCATGGAACTGTAATAGACCCCAAGGTCCGTCGTGGCTTCCTCCAGACTCAAAGTCGCTCCGCCCAACGTGAAGACTTTCCCCGCCGGCTGGGCGGAACTTTCGGTCGCGCTGATTGCCATTAGAATCGCCAACGCGCCCAAGCGTTGCAGTCGCGGCCAATTTGCGGCGCGTGTTTTCATCTCTTGAGTCGGTTAAAGCTCCAACATGACAAACCGGCCAACAGCAAGAGCACCCAGGCATGCGGCTCGGGGACCGCAGTCACCCTGAGATCGCTGAACCAGCCTTGCGAAGCGTTCGCGTTGAGGTTGTCGAACAAGTCGAAATAAACATTGATGGAAGTGCCGAGGAATTGGCTCGGAATCAGCGCGCTTACCTGGAAGGCGCGTTGCAGGACCAAAACCGGTTGGAGGCTGGGATACGCCAGGGCATCGGTGTTGATCGTGGCGGGGTCAATGACGAGCGTCCCAGGTGTCGGCGGCGCCAGCATCGTACCGCCGGCATCTGTGGTTAAGTAAACGGCGGTGAAAAGCTGGTTCGCGCTTTGAATGGTGACGGTGAAGGAGTCCAAGAAAGTGTTGGGCACGAAGGATTCGTCGGTGGCAAATCCGAAGTTGAATTGCAATCTTGGCTGGACCAAAGCCGCATCAACGAACAAGGGACGCACTTCCGACACCAAGGGTTGCCCACCGCCCGTGTTGAGCACCGTTAGCACGCCCTGGGCAGAGACGAGGTGCGCCGAGAGGAGAACTGCGAGCACGCCTCCAGCACGTCCAGGGAGCGCTGAGTTCAAATCGCTCTGCCTTTTCTGAAAGCGGTAAATAGCGTACGAGTTTGAGGCGGCGAGCGCGGAAATAACAAGGGAATAATTTCAGTTTCGACTGGTCGGTTTGTTATAAGTTTGTTAGCGGAACGCGGAACGCGGAATTTGGAGTTCGATTTCGACGCGGACGCAAATCCGGTTTCAGCCTTCTTCGTTCAAGATCCATCCTTACTCCGCGAACCGACCCCGCGAACGGTTGGAAGCGGAGACTGAATTATTCCTACGCGGTAAGCGGGCAGCCGCTGGAATTGTTGATGACGTGGCCTGGGATATGTATCGCCCGCACGCGCGCTGGGCGAGCACGTCGGCGAAACGGTGGTGACGTGCGGGCTGGTGGTCGAGCAATGGCGCTTCCTGGTTACTTTAGCCCATCCCCCCGCGCGCTCAATTAGGTGGTGCCGATGGAGGGGGTCGAACCCACACACTCTCACGAGTACTAGATTTTGAGTCTAGCGCGTCTGCCAATTCCGCCACATCGGCCACTGTGCGCGTAAAATATATGTGGAGCAGAAGCGAAGCAAACAATGTTTTGCCCTGGCGTGCATTCCCGGCCTGTGGCGTGTGACTGACGCTTTGATATGGGCGTTGAAATTCTCCCCCACCTCGGCCAATCTCGCGCCCGTGAACACACCCGAGCACCTTGACGAACTCATGACTTGCCGTTTGGACGCCGAGCGCAAAGCGGTCGAGCCTTGTTCCATCGTCATCTTCGGCGCGAGCGGCGATCTGACGGCGCGCAAACTCATCCCGGCGTTTTATCATCTTTACAAGGAAAAGCAGACGCCCGCGACGTTCCGCATCATTGGCTTCGCGCGCCGTGAGAAGACGGATGATTCGTGGCGCGCCGAGTTGCGGGCGGCACTCGACGAATTCTCCCGCACTAAACCGGTGGACGACTCGGTGTGGCGCGAGTTCGCGGCGAACATCTCCTATTGCCAGGGCGATCTGACGGACGCGGCGGCGTATCAAAAGCTGGAGCAGATGTTGAATTCGTTCGGCACTGCACCGCTGCGGAAGAATCTGCTTTTCTATCTGGCCACGTCGCCGAGCCAGTTCGGCGAAGTGGCCGAGCATCTGCACAAGGCCGGCTTGCTGCAGCGGCACGGCACGGAGGGCTGGCAGCGACTCGTGGTGGAGAAACCGTTCGGCCACGATCTCGCCTCCGCGCACGCGCTCAATAACGAGTTGACCCGCTTTGCGCACGAACAGCAGGTGTTTCGCATTGACCATTACCTCGGCAAGGAAACGGTGCAGAACATTTTGATGTTTCGCTTCTCGAATTCGATTTTCGAGCGGCTGTGGAATCGCGAGTCGGTGGACCACGTGCAAATCACCGTGAGCGAGAGGATGGGCGTGGGCGGGCGCGGCGGGTATTACGAGGAGGCGGGCGCGCTGCGCGACATGGTACAAAACCACATGCTCCAGGTGCTCGCGCTGGTGGCGATGGAGCCGCCCGTGTCGCTCGAAGCGGAATCCATCCGCGATGAAAAGGTGAAGTTGCTGAAATCCATCCGCGTGCTGAAGCCGGAGGATATGGCGAAACAGGTGGTGCGCGGGCAGTATTTCGCGGGCGTGGTGGACGGCAAACCGCAGCCGGGCTACCGCCAGGAAACGAAAGTGAAGCCGGATTCCAACGTGGACACCTACGCGGCGCTGAAGCTCTTCATTGACAACTGGCGCTGGTCGGGCGTGCCGTTTTATTTGCGGACCGGCAAATGCCTGCCGCTGGGCGCGAGCGAGGTGCGCATCCAGTTTCGCGCCACGCCGCACGTGCTGTTCGCCGCCGCTTGCGGCGGGCGGCTCGATCCCAATGCCCTTACGCTGCGATTGCAGCCGAACGAAGGCATTTCGCTGCGGTTCAACGGCAAGGTGCCCGGCACGAGTTTGGGAATGCGGCCGGTGCGAATGCACTTCAGCTATGACTCGGAGTTCGGCGCATACACCCCAGAGGCCTACGAACGGCTGCTGCTCGAAGCCATCGCGGGCGATGCAACGTTGTTCATCCGACGCGACGAGGTGGAAACGGCATGGCAGATCGTGGATTCGATTCGCAAGGGTTGGAACGGCAAGCCGCTGACGAACCGCGAGTTTTACGCGGCGGGCACGTGGGGGCCGATTGCAGCGGAGGAATTACTCGCGCAAAGCGGCCACGTGTGGCGCGATCCGCAGCCCATCAAATAAACGTGAACCGCAGAGCCCAGAATGCGGAGATTCCTGGCAGCCCAAGCCTTTCACAACTGTTGAGTCTGTGACAAAAGTTGAGCTGGAAACCTTCACGACCGACCAGGAGCTGGCCCGCGCGGCTGCAAGCGCATGGCTGGAAACATTGGCGGCGAATCGCGCGGGCCCGGCGCAATGCGTGGCGCTTTCCGGCGGACGGATTGCGAAAACTTTCTTTGCGTCCGTCGTCGAATTGGCGCGCGACCGTGGCCTCTCGCCGGCCAATGTTCACTTCTTCTGGGCCGACGAACGCTGCGTGCCCCCGGACGATGCGGAAAGCAACTTTCGTGTGGCCCGTGAGTTGTTGTTCGCGCCGTTGAATATCCCGAATGAGCGCATCCATCGTATCCGCGGCGAAAAACCGACCGACTTCGCCGTCGCTGAGGCCGAAGCAGAAATCTGCCGGATCGCGCCGAACGCTGGCCAGCCGTTGTTGGACTTCATCTTCCTCGGTATGGGCGAGGACGGCCACGTGGCGTCGCTCTTCCCCAGCGAGTCGGAGTCGGTGATGGCGAGTCCGGCAGTCTATCGTGCGATCATAGCGACCAAGCCGCCGCCACGGCGCATCACGTTGGGCTATGCAGCCATTGCGGCAGCGCGACAGGTCTGGGTGCTGGCGTCTGGCGCCGGCAAAGAGGCGTCGCTGCGCGATTCGCTGAACCTGGCCGGCCAGACCCCGTTGACCCGCGTGATCAAATCCCGCCCGCGGACGCGGATATTCACAGACATTCAGAGCCGTTAATCACGCCCCCAAACGCCAACCCGACTGTTTCGCCTGGAAACGGAGACGACCAAAAATCATTTTTGCGGCGTAACCTCTTTTGTCCCCATTGTTTGTGCCGGCCCACACAAACCGGCCCAAAAAGTCTTTGAACAAATACCGAGTATGGTGTATCTGATAAATAGGGGCGAATAAGATTTCGCTGTTCGTTTAGGGTTGGCATAGAGGTTTTGCTCGCAGTGCGGTGCGAACAGCGTCCCTCCAAGTTGGCCGCACTGCCCTTCTGAGCGCCTCGGTGAAGGCGTGTAAACCTCGTCACCGCTGGGGCCGGGCGAAAGTCCGGCCCTCAGCTTTTTGTGAGTATTCCCACGGAATTCACCATCCGGAATTCGGCGTTGCCTGAAGTCCGCGACGCGCCTAAGCTTTCGCATCTATGAAACACCAGCTCGATTTTGAGAAACCGATCATCGAACTGCAAAACAAGCTGGACGCCCTGAAGAAACAGCCAGAAAACCATTCCCTCGGCGTCAGTTTCGACGAGGAACTTAAACAGATCGAAAAAAAGATCGAGGAGACCCGGAAACAGATTTTTTCCAACCTTACCGCGTGGCAACGGGTGCAATTGGCCCGCCACCCCAAACGTCCATACACGCTCGACTATCTGACATCCACGTTCACTGACTTCCGCGAACTGCACGGCGACCGGGCTTACGCGGAGGATCGGGCCGTGGCCGGCGGATTTGCCCATCTCGGCGAGCACAAGGTGGTGGTGGTGGGTACGCAAAAAGGACGGGACACCAAGGAAAATATTCTCCGCAATTTTGGCTCGGCTCACCCCGAAGGCTACCGTAAGGCCCTCCGCCTAATGCGGCTCGCCGACAAATTCGGCCTGCCCATTATCACGGTGATTGACACCGCCGGCGCCTATCCCGGCATCGGCGCGGAAGAGCGTCACATCGCCGAGGCCATCGCCGTGAACCTGCGGGAGATGACTTTACTCGACGTGCCCATCATCGCCGTCGTCATTGGCGAAGGCGGTTCCGGCGGCGCGCTGGGTATTGGCGTGGCGGACCGCGTTTTGATTCTCGAAAACGCTTATTACTCGGTTATCAGCCCGGAAGGTTGCGCGGCAATTCTTTGGAAGGACCGGGCTGCCGCAGCCAAGGCAGCCGACGCCCTTAAGATCACCGCGAAGGATTTGTTTGATCTCAAACTCGTGGACGCTGTCGTCCCCGAACCCCTCGGCGGCGCGCACACCGATCCGGAAAAGATGGCCGAATTGCTCAAAAGGCATCTGCTCAAGCACCTCACAGAATTGCTTGCCCTGCCCGCGGCCGAACGCCTACAGCAACGGTACGAAAAGTACCGCGCCTTCGGTCACTTCCTGGAAAAACCGGTGACGGTCGCGGAAAAAGCCGAACCGCCGAAGAAACCAGTCAAACGAGCAGTCTCCGCGGCCACGACGCCGGTCATGTGAACGGATCAACTCAAATCGCGGGCCGTTTGTGTTCGAGAGACGTGATTTGACAGCGGGTGAGGACTTGTTGACCTTCGCGTGTCTGGCTTGTCTATCCAGCCAGCGAGTGGCCAGATCGCAAATCGAAATTCTTCCGTGCTCTACCCGCTGACATTCCATCCGATTTTCAAAGAACGCATCTGGGGCGGGCGCAACCTCGAACGGCTTTTCGGCAAGAAACTGCCGCCCGGCGTGCCCATCGGCGAGTCTTGGGAAATCAGCGACCGGCCCGGGGACCTGAGCGTCATCGCCAACGGCCCGCTGGCCGGCAAAGACCTGCGCTGGCTCTTGGAGCATCACGCGGCGGCGTTGCTGGGTTCGGCGAAACTTCAGGGCGGCCGTTTCCCGCTGCTCACCAAACTGCTCGACGCGCAGGAAAAACTCTCTTTGCAAGTCCACCCACCGGCGCACAAGGCAGCCGAACTGGGCGGCGAGCCGAAAACCGAAATGTGGTACATCGCGGACGCCGCGGCCGGTGCTGAACTTTTCGTCGGCCTCAACCGAGGTGTGACGCGCGCCGAATTCGAGCGCAGAATTCGCGATGGCTCGGTGGCGGATTGTTTTCATCGTGTTCCTGTGCGTGCCGGAGACACGATGTTCTTACCCGGCGGTCGCGTACATGCCATCGGCGCTGGTCTGGTCATTTTCGAAATCCAGCAAAACTCGGACACGACGTATCGCGTCTTCGATTGGAACCGCGTCGGCCTCGACGGCAAGCCGCGCGAACTGCACATCGCGGAGTCGCTGGCCAGCATTGATTTTGATGACTTTGAGCCATCACTAATCACCGGCGCATTCGCCGGCGATGCCTCCGTCAGACGTTGTTTGCTTGTGCAAGACCCGCTCTTCGCCGTCGAGGCGATAAAGATGGCAGCATCCGTAGGTCTCGCGCTTAAGCCGCGGCTCATGCAAATCGTCGCCTGTCTCAGCGGCAATCTATGCGTTGAGGCCGGCGCGGTGAGAGCAGAGCTTTCGCCTGGCGAATTCTGTCTTGTGCCTGCGTGCCTGGACGCGGTTCTCCTCCACGCGATGAGCGCTACGAGCTTACTTCGCGTCGAAGCGGGTTGAATGGCCCGGCATTCGGGGGCGCTCCGTTTGCTTCTTGTTATCCCTGCGTGTCTGCTGCATGTTTCGACCGTTAAGAGTGCGAGACGTTTTGGCGAACGGAGCATGAAGCCGGAGTTCAAAAAATTCATCCAGCGTTGGCTCATCACGACGCTGGCGGTGCTGGTAGCGGTGCACATCGTGCCGGGCATCCATTTCAAGGAGCACGGGCTTTGGTGGACACCGTTTGTCACGGCGCTGGTATTGGGGATCCTCAACGCTTTCATCCGTCCGATCATGATGCTCCTCGCTCTTCCCTTATTGATTTTCACCCTCGGCCTCTTCACGCTCGTGATCAATGCCTTGTTGCTTTATTTTGTGGGTTGGATGCTCTATCCGAATTTCGTCGTGGAAACTTTCTGGTCGGCGTTTCTCGGTTCGCTCATCATCAGCGTTGTCTCCGTGGCGCTGAATATCCTCACCGGCGCCGGCAACGCACGGGTGACTTTCCGCCATCGCCAGCGTCCGCCGGGTTCGGACCGCGACGGCGGTGGGCCGGTGATTGATGTTTGAGTTTCAATCGCGCTGATACGCCGCGCGCAACGTCTGAATGCCGCGGGCGGAGAATTCGCTTTCGAAATCCGTGGCCAATTGGGCAAGTTCCGGCGGCGTTCCCACCAGGCGAAAAGTCGGATGGGCCGCAAAAACCCTGGCCATTTGTCCGAAATATTCCTTGTCGTCAGTGCGCAAATACACCACGCCCCCCGGCACCAGCGCGGCCCGCGCCAGCGCCGGAAATCGCTCGTTTACCAGCCGGTTCTTCAGATGCCGCTTTTTTGGCCATGGGTCAGGAAAATAAACGTGCAGCGCTGTCGCCGAGTTTGGCGGCAACAAATATTCAAGGAAATAAGCGCACTCGATGCGCACGCCACGCACGTTCGTCAACCCGGCGCGACGGCCCTTGCGATCCAGCTTGCG
>CAZNOE010000010.1:23774-27198 GCA_964574525.1 uncultured Bifidobacteriaceae bacterium | reverse complement strand
CACCGATGATCGCCACCAGCGCAAATGCGATGATCGCCAGGCTGATCGCGATCTCCACCATGGTGAAGGCGGATTCAGACTGGCGGGCGGATCCACCCCTGAGCCCTCCCAAGAGCGGAACTGGCAAGTGGGCCGGCACCCTATCTCTTCCCCTCCTGGGATGGGTCAGGGGTGGGTTCTGCGGCTGGAGAGTGAACCTCATTGGAACTCCTGTTTCTCCAAGCGCGCCCTGCCTGTCAACCGCTCAATATGGACCAACGTGAATGCGTTAATGCCGTTGCCCGGCGGTTGCTCCTTCGGGTCGGGCGGGCGCTGTTGGGGGATCTTGTTGACATCAAGTGCTGGGTTGACGTTGCCCTTCGCCAGCGGGATGTATTCGTCCTCCGATTCCTCTTGGGTCTTGCCGACCTGCGGCAGTAACTGGCCGAGATGATTGAAGCCAATATAGGGCAAAGCCACATACTTCCTGCCGGGAATCGAGGAAGGCGGGGCGTCCGGCGAAGGAAATGGTATGTCCGTCCTCACATCGAATCCCTTGACGGGAAATGTCTGTCCCGTCAGAGCATTGACGATGTTCGTTGGCCCACCCCGTGGGTTGAATTTGAACAGGGGGATGATCGCGCCCTGGGGCAAGGTGCGCCACTCGGACAAATAGCGCGGATTTTCCTGACCCGGTTGATTGCCGACACTGCGAAGCGTGACAAAAGTGTAAGCTGCGAGTTGTTTATCGAGAAGCTTGGCGGCTTTGTTTTTCTCACTTTGCGGAAGACCCAGGTATGCTGGGTCGTTCCAGAAATAACTCGGGCAAAAAACCATGTACACCTTAGTCCGCTGGCTGATGGCCAGCATCCGGGCGCGCTCGACGTCGTCCTGTAACTGGCGCGTGGCCGCCAGCATCGAGTCCGCCTTGCGAAAGTTGGCAACGACGGGCATGGTGATGGCGGCAAGGATGCCGATGATGGAAATGACCACCAGCATCTCGATCAGCGTGAAGGCGGAATTGTGAGGAGCGGATTTCACGGTTTCTACTGCCAGCTTATGACGTTGTCTTTGTTGGGAGCCACGTTGGCTTTCGCGCCTACAACCGCTTTTTTGTCCGGCCCGAACGACCAGACCATGATTTGCCCGTTGTGTTCGAAATCATCCGTGTTTCCGGGCGGAATGGGATTGAACAAACCGTTCAATCCCGTCTGGCCGCCGCCATTTGGCTGCGAAACACCGGCACGGGAGTAAAAGGCATCGCGGCAACGTTCGTTGTAGCTCATGTCCATTGAGATGACATAGGGGTTGTTCCACGGGTCACGATATTCGCCGTCAACATTTATACCGGGTTCGGGCGGGTCGCCGGCTTTTCCGACTAGCTTCGCGTTCAGGAAAGCATGCCGCTGCGGATTGAGAACGTGGCCTGCGTTCGGGGTGGCCACGCTGTTGCGGTTGGTTTCCACGTCCATGAGAATGGCAATGACACCAGCGTTTGTAGGAATGGCGATGACCGAGGATAGCTGCCCGGCAGGGGGTATGAATCCAGCCGAGCCGAACGTCGCATCTTTGCCTCCCCCTTGCACGCCTGGCGGCACGGGAAACCGGCTGTAAGTGGATTCGTATGATTTGATGGCGGTGACGATGGCGGTCATTTCCGTCCGCGCCTGCTGGACACGGGCCTTCTCCTTGGACTTGGCCAAAGCGGGAAGCAGCATGGCCGCAAGAATTCCGATGATGGCAATGACCACGAGCAGTTCGATGAGCGTAAATGCCCGCCGGGAACGACGCACACGAGGGAGGTAGGTTTTCATAGATTTGAGGCGAAGGCCGCGCGAACGATGCGCGCGACCAATTCTCGCGCTGCGCGAACAAACCGGATAGCGAACTGCCGCGCACCCGTTGCGAGAACGATCAGAATACAGGCCGACAGTAACCGCGGGCGACCAGGCGCAATCGTGCCAGGTCACCGGGATCGGGTTTCCGGCGGGAACTCCACGTTGGATGAAAGTTGTCATGGAAAGCGAGGTGTTGTTGGTTCAGGGCGTCGGTACCACTTGCGCCTGTTGACTCCAGTTGCCGATGCGATACGTCTTGCCGCCGACCAGCACGTCCACCCACAGGTCGTAAGTGCCAGGATTGTTCGTCGGATTGGAGGAGACGTAACGCCAAGGGTTGAGTTCGGGCGTGCTCGTCGGTTGAAAGGTCGCATTGGCCGGCCAAGGGACAGAGCAGGCCAGCAATTTCAGCCTAATGCTCCGGTTGTTTGTCACCGCTCCCTGCTGGCCCGGCGTAAGGGCTTTTAGAAAATTCCTGGCGGCGACTGTGTCATCACCGCCGGCACCTTTGGTGCAGTTGACAAAGCCGCTCACATTCGCCCCGAACCCCTTGGGCACGTCGATGGCGCGAATCTGCTCGGTGCCGTCAAGTGTCTGATAAATGGGAGGATTGCCATTCAACTCCGTGCCGAGCAACTCGTAATAGAGTTGATTGATCACTCCGTAATAGCGCGCGTCGGCGACGGGCGTCAGATTATCCGGCGGATAAAAACCCAGCTTCTCCTTGTAAACATCAATGGCGGTAGCGACCTGCTTCATCTCGGTTTGCACCTTGGTGATGGTTGCGCGTCTTTTGATCGCGGCGGCAGCGGGGAAGATCAGCGCCGCCAAAACGGCGATGATGGCAATCACGACCAGCAACTCAATCAGTGTGAAGGCGGCAAGACTGACTTTTCTGGGCGGTCTGGTGTTTGTCATAAGTTGTCGCGAGTCAGCGCTCGCGCAGTTCCTGCTCCATTCGTTCGCTCAGCCACTGTTTGATCATGCTCTGATAATTCAGATAGCGCGACCGGGCGAGGCGTTTGATGCGCGCCAACATGCGTGGGTCAATCCGCAGCGTGATCGTCACCGATTCCGTCGCTTCGCTGCTGTTCGCCACGGCCCCTTCCATCAGCCGCAGGTCGGGCCGAGTATCGGCCCAAAAGTCCGCCTCGGCTTCCTCGCTATCGAAGATCGGCACGTCTTCCCAATTCGCGATACTGCGCATGTTCAAGTTCTCAATCTGTCTGACCGATTATCCGCGCTCAGGTCGGTTACTCACTGGGACAGTGTCTGGTCCATCTTGCGCTGATAAAAAAAACGTTCTTCCGGCTGGAACGGCCGCGCGTGAATCACCCGGACTTGCTTGCCGTTGGTTCGATACACGCTGAAAACACCAACTCCGCCCGCCGACATTCCCAGATTGAAAAATCGTGCTTGAACGGCGAATCTCGCCGAGTCCGGCAATAGCCGGATGGCAAAGGAATCCTCAAACGATTCTTCTATCTCCCGCTGAGTCAAAGAGCTGTCCAACTCAAAGGGCGGATTGTTCCAATCGAACTCCATTTCGAGCTAATTGTAAATAATACGCCCATGCAATGTATTTACATTGTATTTACTCATGGGCG
>CAZNOE010000010.1:0-23674 GCA_964574525.1 uncultured Bifidobacteriaceae bacterium | reverse complement strand
TAATTGTAAATAATACGCCCATGCAATGTATTTACATTGTATTTACTCATGGGCGACGATCCTGTCAACTAAATCTTTGAAATTCTTCAAGAAAGCACGGCCACCGAGCGCCTCGATGGCCGCGACACAAGCACCAAACACCCTATTCGACCAAAATCAGTCGTCTTTGCCACCCTTGCCGGACGTGTCACCGACCCGGTTCATGAGTTCGATCAAGGGCATGAACATCGCGATGACGATGCTGCCAACGACGACAGCCAAAAAGACGATCATGATCGGTTCGAGGAGCGAAGTCATGGCTGCCACTGCGTTGTCCACCTCTTCGTCGTAGTTGTCCGCGATCTTCAGAAGCATTTCCGGCAACGCACCGGTTTGCTCGCCGACGTCCACCATGCTGATCACCATCGGGGGGAAAACGCCTGAAGCTTCCAAGGGCGCGGTGATGGTTTCACCCTCTTTGACGCTTTCGTGAACCTGGGCGACGGCGTTGCTAACGATGACGTTGCCAGCAGTTTCTTTCACGATCGTCAGGGCCTGCAAAATGGGGACGCCGCTGCTAACCAGTGTGCCGAGCGTGCGCGTGAAACGCGAGATGGCCACTTTGCTGACGACTGGGCCCAGGACAGGCATTTTCAATTTGAACTTGTCCCACACATGGCGGCCGAACTTCGTCCGGATGAAGAGAAGGAACACAACAACGAAAGCGGTGACGATGCCTGATGTGACCACGATGTGATCTTTGATCGCTTCGCTGATTCCGAGCACCAAGCGGGTGAACGCGGGCAATTGCGAACCCTCCAGCATGCCTTCAAACACTTGTTTGAACGACGGCACAACTTTAACCATCAAGATGAGCAAGATCGCCGTCGCAACGACAAGCACGGCCACGGGATAAAACATCGCCGCGATTACCTTGCCCTTGATTTTCTGCGCCTTTTCCATGAACTCCGCCAACCGGTTGAGCACGACTTCCAGGACACCGCCTAATTCACCCGCCTTGACCATGTTGATGAAGAGGCGGTTGAAAACTTTGGGATGCTGCGCCAGCGCCTCGGAAAATGTGCTGCCACCCTCGATCGCGAGTGCCAGCTCGGCGATGATTGATTTCAACGTTGGATGCTTCTCCTGTTTTTCCAGCACCCGAAGTCCGCGGAGCAGAGGCAAACCGGCGTCCACGAGCGTCGCCAACTGCCGGGTAAAAGTCGTGAGGACCTTGGATTTTACTCTCCCGCCCAGGCCGGGAATCTGAATGTTGAGGTTGATTCCGCCGCCCTTCTTTTTGCCCGCCGGCCTTCCCGCAACTTTCCCTTTCTTATCGGGTGTTTCCTTGACCTTGTCCACTTCGACGATCTTCGTCGGGAACAGGCCCATCTCTTTGACGCGACCGATGGCTTCGTTTTGGCTGGCGACTTCGATGGTGCCTTTCTGCTCTTTGCCCTTTTGATCCATCGCCACGTAGCTGAATTTTGGCATAACCAATCCTTTAGCTCAGGTGTATTTCACGACTTCTTCGATAGTAGTATCACCTTCAAAGATACTCCGCAAGCCGTCCTCACGAAGCGTCACCATTCCGAGTTCAACGGCCTTCTGCCGCAACACCACCGTCGGCGCCCGCTCGGTGATCAATGCGCGAATCGTGTCGCTGGCAACCAGCAGTTCGAAAATGCCTTTGCGTCCCCGGTAGCCCGTGTCGTTGCAGTTCGAACAGCCCCGCCCGTAATAAAAGACTTTATCGCCCAGGTCGTGCGGTGAAAGATTCAGCAGCGCCAACTGGGATTCGGTCGGCTCGAAGGGCGTCCGGCAATTCTTGCAAATCGTGCGGACCAGCCGTTGACCCAGGACCGCCATCAGGGTGGAAGAAATAAGGAACGGCTCGGTGCCCATGTCAATCAGGCGCGTGACCGCGCCGGGCGCGTCGTTCGTATGCAACGTGCTTAACACGAGGTGGCCGGTCAGCGACGCCTGGATTGCGATTTGCGCCGTTTCCAAATCGCGCACTTCGCCCACCATGATGACATCCGGGTCCTGGCGCAGAAACGACCGGAGCGCCTTGCCGAAGGTCAGCCCCAGTCCTTCGTTGATGGCCACCTGCATGACGCCCTCAATGTCGTATTCGACCGGGTCCTCCGCCGTGAGGAGTTTGGAATCAATGGTGTTGACCCGCCGGAGGCACGAATAAAGCGTGGTGGTCTTGCCGCACCCCGTCGGACCGGTCACAATGAAAATGCCGTTTGGCCGCTGGATCGCCTCGGTTACGTAATCGTACAAATATTTCGGGAAGCCCAACGACTCGATCTCCAGATTCACCGCCGAGCGGTCCAACACGCGCAGCACGACCGACTCGCCAAATTGCGTCGGCAACGTTGACACGCGCAGATCAATCATGCGCTTGCCGAGGGAGAAATTGATACGTCCGTCTTGCGGCAACCTTCGCTCCGAGATGTTCAGGTTGGCCAGGACCTTGATGCGCGAAATCACCGGCAGGGCCAGGTGTTTGGGCGGCGGCGACATTTCGTAAAGCGCGCCGTCCACGCGATAGCGGATGCGGAACTCGGTTTCGAACGGCTCGAAGTGAATGTCGCTCGCGCGGTCCTGCACGGCCTGAAAGATAACCAGATTGACGAACCGGACGATGGGCGCTTCGTTCGCCAGATTCGCCATGAGCGTTTCGTCGTCGGTCTCCGCCACCGCCACCACTTCTTTGGCGATGTCTTCATCGGCCCCAAGCTCCTTGAGGATCTCCGAGACGTCGGCACTGGCCTCCTGGCCGTAATACTTCTCGATCGCGTTCTCAATCTCCCCCGGGCTGGCCACGACGACCTGGATGTCCATCTTCGCGACATACGTCAATTCATCCACGCGAGACGTGTCCAGCGGGTCCTCAAACGCCACCCGCAGCGTGCCATTGTTAAGTTCGACGGGGATGCAACGGTAAGTTCGCGCCGCCGTGGCGGGAATGGCGTTGATGACTTGCGGCGACAATTCGCGATTGCGCAGGGACACGACTTCCGTGCCCAGTTGATTGGCCTCCGCCTGCAGAATCGCATCCGCGTCCATGACGCCGAAATCCTGCAGGATTTGAAACACCGCCATG
This sequence comes from uncultured Bifidobacteriaceae bacterium, assembly GCA_964574525.1. Lineage (GTDB taxonomy): Bacteria > Verrucomicrobiota > Verrucomicrobiia > Limisphaerales > JADLHS01 > WYBW01. Next base: position 20,580 of record CAZNOE010000010.1, on the reverse strand, counting down.
CCGCTGCGTTTGACTTCCGCGACGACTTCCTCGTATTGCAAATCGTCAATCAACCCCTGCTCCTTGACGAGCGCCAACAGTGGACTTGAAATCTCTTCGGGCATATCCAGTTTCGATCAGCTCTTTTCCTTCTGGCCTTTGCCGGGTTCCATGCCCACAGCCTGGGCCAGCTCCAATTCCTGCAGCTTCTGTTGGACGGTCACCGGGTCTTGCGCCTTGGTGATGACTTCCTCACGGGCAATCATGCCCGCCAGGTATTTGTCCAGGAGAAAACTGTCCAGCGTCACCATGCCGTGCTTGGCGCCCGTTTGAATGTCCGACTGGATGCGGAACGTCTTGTTATCCCGGATCAGCGCCGCGATGGACGGGGTGTTCGTCATGATTTCGAAGATCGCCACCCGCCCCGGCTTGTCAATGCGCGGGATCAATAGCTGCGAAATCACCGCCTGCAACACGGTCGAAAGCTGAATGCGAATCTGCTCCTGCTGGTTGTTCGGAAACGCGTTGACGATACGGTCAATGGTCTTGGCCGCGCCCGTCGTGTGCAACGTGCCGAAGACCAAGTGTCCGGTTTCCGCCGCGGTGATCGCCGCGTCCATCGTCTCCAGGTCGCGCATTTCACCCACCATCACCACGTCCGGGTCCTGGCGCAGCGCCCGGCGCAGGGCCTCGGCGAAATTCGGCACGTCCACGCCGATTTCGCGCTGCGTCACGAGCGCTTTCTTGTGTTTGTGGTAGTACTCGATGGGGTCTTCGATGGTGATGATGTGCGCTTCGTCACGTTCCTCATTGATGATGTTGATCATCGAAGCCAGCGTCGTCGTCTTGCCGGAGCCGGTCGGTCCCGTCACCAGCACCAGACCGCGCGGCTTGTACAGTAGTTCCTTGGCGGAGGGCGGGATGCCGATTTGCTCCATGGTGAGCAACTTGGTCGGAATCTGCCGCAGCACGCAGCCGAAATTGCCTTTCTCCTTGAACACGCTTACGCGGAAGCGCGCCAGTTCGCCGAACGCGAAACCAAAGTCCGACCCGCCGCGTTCGCGCACGTGCTGAATGTGTTCTTCCGACGTGATGCTCCGCATCAACTCCTCAGTCTCCTCCGGGCTGAGGCTAGGCCCTTCCACGCGGTGTAAAATGCCATGCACCCGGATTGTCGGAGGCGTGCCCACGCGAACGTGCAGGTCGGACGCGCCTTCCGACACGACCAACTGCAACAAATCGGACATCGAATAGGACATAGTGTGATCGTCGAAACGTTAAAGCGTTAAAATGTTGAACCGTTGAAACGCGTCTCGTTCATCCGCAGGCCGCAGGGGTTTTCCCGTTGTAACGGTTTAACCGTGTAACGATTCAACCTCATATCACGCTTCATCACCCACGGTGGCGCGGATGACCTCGTCGGGCGTGGTCATGCCGGCCAGGACTTTGCGGACGCCGTCTTCGCGCAACGTGCGCATCCCCATTTCGCGCGCGCGCGCGCGCAATACCGAAGAGGGCACCTTTTCATAAATCAGTTTCCGCGCTTCATCATCAATGACGAAAACCTCAAAAATGCCGAAGCGCCCGCGGCAGCCGGTGTTCGAGCAATTGTCGCAACCCTTGCCCTTCATGAACGTGGCGTTCGGCGCGTTGTTCAGGTCAATCCCCAGCGTCCGCAACTCCGCCTCCGGCGGCGACCACGGCGCGCCGCACTTCTTGCAAACTTTGCGCACCAGCCGTTGCGCCATTAGCGCGCGGGTGGACGACGCCACGAGGAACGGCTTGACGCCGATGTCAATCAAGCGCGTGACGGCGCTGGGCGCGTCATTCGTGTGCAGCGTGGAGAAAACCAAATGACCGGTCAGCGACGCATTGATGGCGATGCTCGCTGTCTCCAAATCGCGAATTTCCCCAATCATGATCACGTTGGGCGCCTGGCGCAGGATCGAGCGCAGCGCGGCGGAAAATGTCAGCCCCACCGCTTCGCTGACCTGGACCTGGTTGATGCCCGCCAGAATATATTCGACCGGGTCCTCCACCGTGATGATCTTGCGGTCCGGCCGATTGATGAAGTGGAGACACGAATAGAGCGTGGTCGTCTTGCCGGAGCCGGTCGGCCCGGTGACGAGCAAAATGCCGTCTGGCAGGCCGATCAACTTTTCAAACGTCTGCTGGTCATCTGTGAAAAAGCCCAGTTCACCCAACCCCAGCCGCAAGCCTTCCTTGTCGAGAATACGCATCACGATGGATTCGCCGTGGTTCGTCGGCAGGCATGACACGCGCAAATCAATCGTCTTGCCGCCCACGTTCGTCTGGATACGGCCGTCCTGCGGAACGCGATGTTCCGCGATGGACATGTTCGACTGGATTTTCAACCGCGCGATGATGGACGGCTGCAACCGCTTGGGCGGACTCTTGATTTCGTGCAGCATTCCATCAATGCGATAGCGCAGGCGAAAACGTTTTGGCAAGGGTTCCAGATGAATGTCCGACGCGCGCATTTTGAACGCATCCACGATGATCTGGTTCACCAACCGGATGAGCGGCGCGTCCGCCTCCACCGTGCCGCCGTCCGCCGCCGTCAGTTCCGTGGCCCCGGCGATTTCGACCTCACCTCGGGTGATGTCCTGGATCATCTTGTCCACGACGCTGTCGCCCCGGCCGCCGTAGTACTTGCTGAGCGCCGCTTCGATTTCCGCTTCCGACGCCACCTGCAAAATAATCTCCGCATTCAGCAAATGCGTCAGCGAATCAATCGTGGCCAGGTCGGACGGATCGGAAATGGCCACTTTGAGACTGTTCTCGTGTTTGTAAACGGGAACGACGCGGTACTTCTTCGCGATGTGCCGGGGAATCGCGGCGATGACATCGTCCTCGATCTTCATCCCGCTGAGATTGACCACCTCCGCTCCGAAATGCGCGGCTTTGGCTTGCGTGACATCCTCGGGCCGGACCATCTTGTTGGCCACCATGTAATCCACCACCCCGACGCCCGAGGACTGCGCTTCGGCCCGCGCTTGGGCGACTTGATCCGCGATGGCGAACCCGAGGTCCGTCAACATATCAACTAAATAGTCGTCTTTTTCAGCCACAACTCGGTTTGGTTGTCACACGACGTTCCGTGAAACGCGCCGGATAGAGTAGTCCCGCTAAACAGCGCATGTCAATGGAAGTCGTTTTTTCTCTCAGAGTGTACTGACAAAACCGGCTGCGTTGCCTCACGCGATGGCGATGAAGTTGATCGTGTGCAGAAGAGCCTCCCAGGAACCAAATCAGCTTGCTGCTTCCCCGAGGTCTGTCATAGTAAATACTCGAAGCCGCATTGCGGGCGAGGTTCGCGAATAATCGGCCAATTAAATCGAGTCAACGGAAGGGTGGCTGAGTGGTTGAAGGCACCTGACTCGAAATTGTAAAAGGCGGTTTTTGCCACTTTTAGCTATGATGTGCAATCGCTAATTCACTCAGTTTTTACAAGGGCCTTATGCACCTTTGGTGTTTACTGCGATTAGCTAGTTTTGGCTGTAAAAAGTGCGAATGGTATAGAAAAGCAGTATAGAAAAAATCCCCACGCTGAAAACACGCGACTCAAATGAGCGAGCGCTTTTTTGTGTGTTGCTTTCGAGTGGGCGCGAGAGCGGGTGCGCGGAAGCGGGCACACGGAGTCTTCGGGGACGGCTTAGTCAATGTCTCGCGACACTTCCGGCAAGACGGGATCGGCGACGGTTCAGGGATGATTCTCCGCGCCGTGAGGCCGGGTCATTACAATTAGCCGTACGCGGAGTTTAATCTGTCTTCAAGAGTCTGAGCAATTCGGAGCGTGGCACCAGCAGCTTGCCGCGCAACGCACGGCACGGCTTCAATTTGCCCCGCTGAATGAGCCGGTACACACTGAAATAATTCACGCCTAACAGTTCGGCGGCTTCCTGAATGGAATAGGCCAGCCGTTCGGTTGGCGTCGGTGGTTCTGCAACTTTCGGCGTGTTCGTAGGTGAGGAAAGCAATGGTCCGCCCGGCTCAGCGGGCGCAACCTGATTACGCTCAGCTGTGTCGTGGACTCGCTCTGCAAAATGCGTGGGCATTTGCTTCCATTTTAGGGGCGGGCCGGGAGAGAATCTTGGAGATTTCGACGGCCCGGCTCTAATTGTCCCGAAGTGCGCGTCACTTGCCCTATAATGTATGAATGCGGTGGCGGTGAAGCACTTGGGTCTCTAAATACTCCAACTGACCGATTCGGCCCTGGACTTGCAAATCGCCCACGCGAATCGACAATCTCAATCGCCGAACGGCACTGAGAGGAGTTTTTTTGGCAAATCACCAAAGCGGCTCCTGAAATCGGTTTGTGCCTGCTTGCAGGGCCTCGGAATTGGAATACCCGTCGCGTAATGGTACCGGCCGTTGCAGCGATTCCAGTTGCAGTTTATTGCAGGGGACGCAGGTCACTGGGTGTGTGGGCCTATGACGGACGCAAGTATCATGGCTGAAGGTCCGGACGTTGGAGCCTAGTGTTACTGTTCGGCGTGCTGTGGAACCGGGCCACCGCCCGAGCGGTCTGGCTAGGAACACTTCGGTGCCAACCGTCTCCGAAGTGTTCTTGAAGACCGCTTTCACGGGCGAGCCTGCGCATTGGGGTTCGGGTCGCGGCTGAAGTTTTCAAATCGCTCGGCCAACTGTTCGCGGGTCGCGGAGTCGCGATAAGTCAAAAGCCGATAGCGGAAGCGCCGTGTTTCCTTCGCCGCGAGCGTCCAGTCGCCGAGCGCTGAAACGTTCGGATTGATCAATCCTTGTTCGTCGGCGCGCCAGCGGCAGGGGTGATTTGGATTCGTGGGATAATCGAATACCGCGATGCCAAACGTTTCGCTGCCAAACGGACGCTCGACGTTGCACCACTCGGCGCGCTGTTGTTCGCATTCGTGTCCGCGCAGTCCATTTGAATTCAGGTGCGTCTGGCGCGGGTTGGCTTTGTCCCATGGCATGCGCACGGACAGGCCGCCGACGAAGAACTTGCCGAAGTTTACATCCTTTTCCTTCGCGCGCAGCAGAAGATCGAAGTCGATCAGGTAAACGTCGGACGACTCGGGTGCATGAACGGTGATCGCGTCTTCCTCTTCCAGGGCTACGCTTCGAGTGAGTTCCACGAGCGCGCGCCATGACACGTGGTCGGACGCCTCTTGCAAATCGAGCCATGCTGCCATGGATGGTCCGTCGGTTTGTCTTCCGTGAGCACGACCCGCCCCGAAGCGTCGCGCACCGGATGCAGATACGGACGCGAGTTCGTTTCCATCATGTAGGTAACGAGTTCAATCCAGTCGCTCTGTCCGGGCAACTGTGAGCGGACGATGAGTTTCTCCGCGCTTGATTCAGCTTTGATCCTGCTTTGACTGCCTTCTGTGAAACTTTTCACAAATGTTTTGGCACTTTTCCTATTCTTTGTGTTGGAGACTGCTCTAACACTAGGGCCAGAGTCGAGTCATGGGTGGCAATCCCATCCGTGGCAGCAGAAATAACCGATTACGGGCCGGCGCGAGGAAATTCGAGTCATGTTGCTCCGACACTGGAATTATGCAACGCGCGTCGCAGCCGGCTGGGATGAACCATGAACCTGTTAACTCTTCTTCAACCGAAGCGGATCGTGTTCGGCAACGGGTGCGCGACGAAGTGCGCCGACTATCTGGCCACGGAGAAGTTCCGGCGCATCCTGGTCGTCACCAGTTCGCCCGTGTTGAGCACAATCGAGCCGTTCAAGCAGAGTTTGGAAGCGGGCGGTGCGGGGGTGACGGTTTACAGCAACATCAATGTGGAGCCCACGACCAGGATGTTTCATGAAGTGCTGGACTTGGCGAAGGCGCAGGAACCAGATGCCGTCATCGGCGTTGGGGGAGGCAGCGCGATGGACGTCGCCAAACTGGTGGCGGCTTTGGCGCGCGGTAATCAGCGAATCGAGGACGTTTTCGGGATCAACCTGCTCGCCGGGCGCGACATATTCCTGGCGTGTCTGCCGACGACATCTGGGACCGGCAGCGAAGTTTCGCCGAACGCCATTCTGCTGGATGAGCGCGACCAGTTGAAGAAAGGGGTCATCAGCTCGCACCTCGTGGCGGATGCGGCCTATGTGGATTCATTGCTGACGTTGTCTGTGCCGGCCGCAGTGACAGCGGCGACCGGACTGGACGCCCTGGTGCATTGCATCGAAGCCTACGCGAACAAGTTTGCGCACCCCGTTGTGGATTTATACGCGCTGGAAGGCGTCCGCCTGATCGGGGCGAACCTTGAGCGTGCCGTGCGGAATGGCCATGACCTTGAGGCGCGGGAGAAAATGGCGTTGGGCAGTTTGTTCGGCGGCCTTTGCCTCGGCCCGGTAAACACGGCTGCTGTCCACGCGCTGGCTTATCCGTTGGGTGGAGAATTTCACGTTGCCCACGGAGTCTCGAACGCGGTGCTGCTGCCGCACGTGCTGCGCTTCAACCTTTCGGCGGCAACGGAGCGTTATGCCGCAATCGCAGAGGCCTTGGGTGTCGGGCGGGGGACTTCGCCCGTGGAAACGGCGCTCAGGGGAGTGGAGCGCCTCTCCGAACTCTCGGTTCACTGTGGTGTGCCGCAACATTTGTCTGAACTCGGAGTTCCGTTGGACGCGATCCCGAGAATGGCCAAAGCTGCGATGACCGTGACGAGGTTGTTGAAAAACAATCCCCGCGAGTTAACCGAGAAGGATGCGATAGACATTTACCGGGCGGCCTTTTGATCCTTATGCGCCAGATTTTTTGCATGTTGCTCATTTTGAGTGCGGATCTGGCCGTGGCAGAGGAGCAGGAGTTACGCACCAATTCCATCGGCATGGTGTTCGTAATCATCCCGTCCGGCAGTTTTCTGATGGGGCAGGAACGGGAGGCTGCCGGGAAAGACATCACGCTGACATACGGTGATGCAAGTTTCTTTGGTGGCGAGCTGGATGAACAACCGGTTCATCCCGTCAAAATTTCGCGTCCGTTCGGAATGTCGGTCGCCGAGGTGAGCAATCTGCAGTACGAGGAATCTGATCCCGGACACCGGAAGCTGCGCGGGGCCAAAGCCAAACTTTCAACCGAGGATGATGACGCAGTGATCTTTGTGAGCTGGCATGAGGCTACGGCCTTTTGTCAATGGCTCTCGAAAAAGGAAGGGAAGTCGTATCGGCTGCCGACCGAAGCGGAATGGGAGTATGCCTGCCGGGCCGGCACGACGACGCATTTCAACACCGGCGACACCTTGCCTGCCGAGTTTCAGAAGCAGCAAACGCAGTCGAGCAATCCATCGTTCGTCTCGCTCCGCGTCGGGCCGTCGTCGCCCAACCAGTGGGGGCTGCACGACATGCACGGCAACGTCGAAGAATGGTGTTACGACTGGTACGGCTCCTACGGGGCGGATGCCCAAACCGATCCCGTCGGCCGGGCAGATGGCCTTTACCGGGTGACGCGGGGCGGCAGTCACAACACCTACGTGAGATACTTGCGTTCGGCAAATCGTATGGCCGCCTTGCCAGAGGACAAACACTGGTTGATTGGTTTTCGCGTTGTTCAAGGGGAGTTGCCTGCCACCAAGCCATTGCCACCAGAACCGCCGCCGCTCTGGGCCGAGCGCGTTCGACAGGAGCCTCACGATTGGTCGCGTCGCCCCAATCCGGAGACACCCTTCTTTGCCGGGCCGATTCCGTTCGTTCAGCGGCCTGACCACCCGGAGTCGGTTCCGTTCTTTTACCACAACCACTGTCCCAGCATCACTTGGTGTCCGAACGGAGATTTGCTGGCCGCCTGGTTTTCCGGCGCGCGCGAACAAGGGCGGGAGTTGACCATTCTCGCGAGCCGGTCGCGGGCCGGCCGGAAGGAATGGGATCCGCCGGCAAAATTCATGGCGGTCGCGGATCGCAACATGCACGCCACTTCGCTGTTCAATGACGGACAGGGAAAGCTTTATCATCTCAACGGTGTGGGCACCGATGGCGGCTGGAGCAAACTCGCTTTTGTCCAACGCACCAGTCAGGACAACGGCGCGACCTGGACGCGGCCCCGCTTCATCCAACCGGAACACGTGGACCAGATCGTCCACATGAACGTCATCATGACCCGCGCGGGTGATTTCATCCAACCCGTGGATGGCGGTGGCGGCACACGGCCTTATGTCAGCCGTGACCGCGCCCAGACCTGGAAAGAAGTGACCGGGCCGGAGCGGAACCAACACGTCCTCGGCGTCCACGCGCCCCTCGTCGAACTCAACGATGGCCGGCTCATGTCCTTCGGACGCGGCGTGGAAATTGACGGGCGGATGCCGATGAGCATCTCTGCGGACATGGGAAAAACCTGGGAACATGCCGCGAGTGAATTCCCCCCGGTCGGCGGGGGCCAGCGCACAATCTTGCGCCGGCTTCGCGAAGGGCCGTTGCTCTACATCGGTTTCACCGACATGGCGAAATTCCAACACGTCATCCTCGCCCAGCCGCGTCCCAGGACGCTTTCTGAAAATGGGATTCTCATTCGTGATGCGGCTGGCAATGATGTCCGGGTGTACGGCATGTTCGCTGCGTTGTCATTCGATGAGGGAAAAACTTGGCCGATCATGAAATTGATCAGCGCGGGAGGTCCACCGCGGGAGCTGGATGGCGGCGCTTGGACAACCAGCTTTGTCATGGATGATACTCACGCCGAGCCGCTCGGGTATTTGGCGGCCACGCAGACGCCCGATGATTTGATTCATCTGATCAGCAGCCGGCTGCACTACACTTTCAATCTGGCCTGGCTCAAGCAGCCCATGCCAAGGCCACTTAACTCCGGCAACAACGAAAGAAAAACCAAATGAACACTCAGAACATCCACAAGAAACACCATGGAGTAGTCGTGCCGATGGCGACACCCTTCACCCCCACCGGCTCCCTCGACGAAGACGCCAGCCGCCGCGTGATAGATTTTATTCTGGATGGTGGCGTGGCGGGAGTTTTCGTCCTGGGTACCACAGGCGAAGCGGTCTCCGTGCCGCGTGCCGCCCGATTGCGCCTGGTGGAATTGACCGTGAAACACGTCAACGGTCGTGCGCTGGTCTATGCGGGGATGACGGACAACTGTTTGGCCGATTCCGTCGAGGCCGGCAACCGTTATTTGCAGGCAGGCATTGATGCCGCCGTCGCCATGCTGCCGTCCTATTACCCGATCGAGCCGCCTGAAATGCTCCGCTATTTTGGCGATCTGCTGGACCGGCTTGAGGGGCCGACGATCCTCTACAACATCCCGCCCACGACCCACCTTTCCATTCCGCTCGACGTCCTGGAGAAACTGATTGGACATCCACGTCTGGTGGGCGTGAAAGACTCCGAGAACGACCTGCAACGGCAGACAGAGTTGCTGCGAAGGTTTGGCGGCCGGGAGAATTTCTCCATCTTCGTCGGCACGGGCGCGCTGATGGCCAAAATGATGTTGCTGGGTGCGGATGGAATCGTGCCCGGCTTCGGCAACTTGGTGCCAGGCCTGTGTCATCAGCTTTACGAAGAAGCCCGCCAGGGTAATCGCGCGAAGGTCGAGCAGTTGGATAAGACCATGATGGAGGCGGCCATGTTCTGGCAGCACGGCCGCACCTTGGGTCAGTCGTTCGCCGCGCTCAAGGCGGCGATGAGCCTTCAGGGTCTGTGCGAACCGACAGTTCTTCCGCCGTTGCTCACGCTGAACAACGGCGAAAGCGAGGTGCTCCGGAAGGAAATGCTCCGGCTCGGAATCCTGAAGTGACTTGGCGATGCCGTCCAAACCCCAGATCGGAATTACGTTGGGTGACCCGGCGGGTATTGGACCGGAGATCTGCCTGCGCGCGCTGCGCGAGCCATCCGTGCTTGCCGAATGCGTGCCGGTGTTGTTCGGCGACGCGGGTGTGTTGCACCGTCTCGCGCACAATAGTTTGGGCCAATGCCGGATCGTCTCGCTGGCTGAATTCAACTCCTCCCCGACCCAGTCCGAACCGCTCGTGGTGGATTGCGCCTCGCTGGACGCGACGGCCCTCAAGCCCGGCGAAGTCTCGGCGGCCTGCGGTCAGGCGGGTTACACCTACATCGAGCAGTCCATCAAAGCTGCACTCGCCGGAAAAATCGCGGGCGTCGTCACCGCGCCGATCCACAAGGAGTCGTTGCGGCTTTCCGGGGTGGAGCATCCGGGCCACACGGAGATTTTCACCGCGCTCACGGGTGCGAAGCGCAGTTGCATGATGCTCTACTCAGACCAGCTCACCGTGAGCATGGTCACCACGCACATCGGCTATCATGAAGTGCCGGGGCAGCTTTCCGTCGAGCGCGTGCTGAATGTCATCGAACTGACTGCCGAAGCGCTGGGCTGGATGCTGCGCTGTCCGCCACGCATCGGCGTGTGTGGACTGAACCCGCACGCGGGGGAACATGGATTGTTCGGTCAGAGGGAAGAGGAAAAGTTTGTTGAACCCGCCGTAGCCGAGGCGAAGAAGCGCGGCATTGATGCGACCGGGCCACTGGTGCCGGATGCGGCGTTTACCACCAGCGTGCGGAAGAAGTTTGACGCGTTCGTCTGCCTGTATCACGACCAGGGACACATCCCGTTCAAGATGCTCGCGTTCGACACCGGCGTAAATCTGACCCTCGGCCTGCCGATCATCCGGACCTCGGTGGACCACGGGACAGCGTTTGATATCGCTTGGAAAGGACTGGCCAATCCCCTCAGCCTTTACAAGGCGATCGAACTGGCGGTTCAGCTTGCGAACGGCAAAGCCGCCCGCCCGCATCATGATTGGCGTGATTGCCGATGACCTGAGCGGCGCAGCCGAAATCGGCGGCGTGACCTGGCGATACGGACTGAGTGCCGAAATTCACACTGCGCCGGACCAGCCTTCCAAATCGGAATTGGTCGCAGCCGACACTGATTCGCGCGGCTGCAACAATGAAGAAGCGGCGCGACGCGTGGAGCGCGTGGCCAACCAGTTTCGAGGCGCCGAGTGGATCTACAAGAAGATTGATTCCGTCCTGCGTGGGCCGGTGCTCGCGGAACTGGAGATCACACTGAAGACGCTGGAGCTGGAGCGGGCGTTGTTGGTGCCCGCCAATCCGGGACTCGGACGCGTGATCCGTGAAGGCAATTATTTCGTGGCCGGAAAACCAGTTCACGAAACGGACTTTAGAAACGACCCGCTTCATCCCCGCCATTCTTCCAGCGTTTTGGAACTGCTGGGCCAGCGAGCCTCCGAGTCTGTTCGTCTGTGCCGTCCCGACGAACCACTCCCGGCGCGAGGGATAGTCGTCGGCGAGGTCACCAGCAAGGAGGACTTACTCGCGTGGGCTCGAAAGCTCGATGAAACAATCCTGCCGGTCGGAGCTGCGGAATTTTTTACGGCCATTCTTGAAACGAGAGGTCGGGAGCCGCGTAATGTTCCTCGCTGCAAGGAAGAAACCAATGCCGGCAAGACCCTGTTCGTCTGCGGGAGCACGAGTGCTTCCACGGCGTGCTTCGTGGATGGCTGCAAAGCACGCGGGATCCCAGTCGTGTCCATGCCGGCCGGTCTCGTCTCCGCCCCGGATCAGTCCGGCCGGTTGATCCGCGCGTGGACTTACGCCGCCATCGAGGCAAATGAGAAGCATCGGGAGGTGGTGATCGCCATAGACAAAGAAGTTGTTCGGGATGCGGCCACCGCCTCACGGCTGGGTGAATTCTTGGTCACAGTTGCCAGGGCGGTGCTGCAGAATCACCACGTGGACCGGGTTTACGTTGAAGGCGGAGCCACGGCTGCCGCGCTGGTCCGCGTGATGCAATGGCACCGCTTGAAGGTCATTTCCGAACTGGCCCCTGGTGTCGTAACGATGCGGGCGGGGGACAATTCTGACGTCACCCTGACCATCAAGCCGGGAAGTTACGTGTGGCCAAACCGCGTGGCTGCGATCAAGGCGCCGGGGGCCGCGTTGCCAGCCACTTCAGATTGAACTGGTAATGCTGGCGGCTGGTGATGAGGTGAAGGATTCCGTTTCTGGCCTGGGTCGAAGCCATGTAACCTCTCGGCTCCGCGTTCGAGAGGCTCATGGTGAAGGTCGAGCCGTCTGTGGTTTCCACGCTGCGGCCCGAACCATCGTCAGAAATCAATCGGATGTAAGGCCACGTGGCGCCGTCGTCGTACGAAAGGGCCGCGAAGAGGCCCGCAACCGTGCGCGTTCCACCGGAGGCGTCGGTGATCGTCATACTCGTACCAAAGGACGCGAAGAACAGCGGGCCTTCCTTGAGCCGCAGCATGGTTGCGCGCTGTCCGCCGCCAATCCCCGGAAACATGCTGGCGCTGTAGGTCCAGTTCGTACCTTCATCGGACGAAAGACTCTTGGGCATCATATTGTTGATGTTGTTGCCCCGCCCAAAAGTGATCAGCCGTCCGTCGCTCATCTGGGCAATGGGACAGTGAAGGCCAGCAGGCCAAGCTCCGGTGGCTCCGTCGGTGAAACTCGGAGCCGGTCGGCCAGTTGCCGGGCTATACCAAGAGAGACCACCGTCCAGGCTCTTCCAGGGCACGCTACCTCCGCTGCCACCGGTGCCGGCATCGGAAGTGAAAATGATAGCGCCGCTCACGGTCTTGATGCAGGAGGCAATCGGCTGCTGCTTGATCGTGTGGTCCGGGGCAATGATCCGCGGCCGGGACCAAGTAACCCCGTTGTTGGTCGAGGTGCGTATCATAATCGCCAGCGGCCCCCACGTGGCCGCCGCCGACAAGCCGTTGAAATGGTAGAGTGTTTGATCTCCGTCGAACCAAAAGCAAGGCGCGTGGTCGTTCCGATCCGGCACGTCGAAGAAGCTGGAGGCGACTTCCCAGTTGGTCTGGCCGTAACGCAGGCGACTGGCTGCCATCGCCAGTTCTCGTCCCGACTCAGTGACGCATGTGTACCAAATGGCCAGCAAATCCCCATTGGGACATTCGACAATCCCGCCCGCATCATGGTTGTGTCCGGAATAAACGGGCCCGTACGAATTCGCGGGGATGTTCACGTATTTCCACGGCCCGTTGAAATACGGCACATTTGAGTTCGGCCCGTTCGTGATGCCGGCGGGCACCGTCTGGCTGACGTTGGTCTGATACGGCGCGGGTGCGACTTCCGGCAGCGGTGGTGTCGTCGGTATCGCGCCCAGCACTACCCGGAAGCCGATGTAGAAGCTCTTGTCGTCCGGCAGAGTTCCCATCCGGTTTTCCGAGCGGGCGTAGAAGGCGACGGTCGAATGACTGCCGCCGCGCGTCACCCTCACAAGCCCATTGGTGCGACCGACCGGATCGGTTTGCGGCCCTTCTTCGTACGGGCCGTACCAGTCGTGACACCACTCCTCCACATTGCCATGCATGTCGTACAGTCCCCAAGGATTGGGCGGTGTCGTGCCAATGAAGACCGTGGTCGCACTTCCCGAAGCCGGATACCAGCTAAAGCCGGGATTCTTGATGTATTCGCTGGGCAGCGTGTCGCCGATGGAGAAGTGCGTCGTAATGCCCGCGCGGCAGGCGTATTCCCACTCGGCTTCGGTGGGCGTACGGTAGGGCCGGCCTTCACGGGCCGACAGCCAGTCACAAAAAGCTTTTGCTTCATCCCAACTCACGAAGACCACCGCTTCGCTGTCGCTCGTGGAAAAACCTAGTTGGCCGCGCAGGGCGTAATGGCTCGGATCAAACTGCTCATACTGGCTGTTGGAAACCTCGAAAGCCGACATGTGAAACGGTTGTGTAATGGTAACTTGGTGCGCCAGCTTCTCGTCGTAGTCGCCGTTGCTGGGAACCCAGTTGCTGACGTTCACGATCGAGGAATCAAGTGGGGTGGACTGCCAGTAACCCATCGTGAACGCGCCCGCAGGAATCGGCACCATCCTCAGGCCGATGGAATTGGTGAACGGCATCGTTTGGGCCAACCGGAAGAAACTCCGCTCGCGGGAACGCGCCACCACCACTTGCCGCAGGAAGTTGGTAACGGTCACCGCGTTGGTTACATCCGCCCACACCGGCGGATTGCTCAAGTTCATGCAGGACTGTAACTGGTATTGCCCAAACACCGCCGGCCAAGTGACGAGGATATCGTCGCCCCAACGGGCGATGTTGAGCTTCAGCGCAGGGGGCGGATTGAGGATGGTGTAGGTGTGTGTGGCATTCGCGCCGAGCTGAGCGTCGCCGGTGGCGTTGGTCAAGGCCACGATAATCGTCTCGTCCGCTTCTTCCACGCCATCGTTGATGATCTGAATTGAAATTGCCTTGTTCGTTTCGCCTGGATTAAAAGTCAGGGTGTCCGGCACGAGCACATAATCCAAGCCGTTGCTGGCGGTGCCGCTGGATGCTGAGAATTGCACCGTCACGGCCTGCGTCTGCACGCTCGACAGCGCCACATTCACCAGAGCCGTGGTGACCGTTTCCAAGCCTGACGAGGACGAAGAAGCGAACTGCACAATGGGAGCGGTTGTGACCGCAGTGTATTCCACGTTGTCAATGAAGGAACTGCAGGCGGGCGCGGGCGTCAGGTCCGACAACCCGCGTTGAATGATGCCGAAACTGTTGAACGAAGCCCCCAACGCACGCTGCGCCGCGCTCAGATTCAGCACGCCCGTGTTCGTGACGCCAGACCCAGCGGCGCTGGCGTGGACCGTCAGCGAACCGTTTCCGCCATTGCCGACCGGATCGTACGTGTAGCCCCAGTCATAGACCTGATTGAGCAGCACGCCGCTGTCGAATACGGTTTCAAACCGGCTGGCGGAACCGTTGGCAAAGGTGATGTGCGCAAAAAAACGCGGCGGGCTGGTGGCCAGCACCAGACCCATCTGGCTGGCCTCGCTGTTCAGACCCGCCTGAGCCGAATCGCCGTGACCATACAGCATCGAGGCGTTGCCGGAAGCGGGCGTGTTGGTCAGCACAAACTTCCCTTTCGCCGTGATGAAGTTGGTGAGGGTGAGCGGTCCTCCAAACACGTCGCAGTAAGTGGAGCGGATGGCTCTGCGCGTCATGGTCCCGCCGGCCTCGCCTGCCGGGCCGCCGGAATTGGCGGTGTTGCTGAAGCCATAGTTCTGGCTGTTGCTGCGGCATCCCAGTTCGACCCAGCCGCGGCTCGCCGCCGAAGCGGCACTATTAAAGGTCTCGGCTTTTTGAATCCTGTTCTGGCCAAACGCGGCCGTGATGGAGAGGAAGACGGTCAGAGAGATCCAAGCCAAGCCACGTTGTTCGATCGCGCTTCGCAATTTCACGCCGGAAACTTGAGGCGAGGATGAAGCTTGGTTGAGCATGGATGTCTTCTTGAAAGATCATCACGGTTTGGCCAGCACCAATCGGGTGTAGGGCCGGCTGTTGCGCATGTGAATGGCCAGCACGTCAATTTTTTGCGGTTGATCGGTGCTGGCGGTGTCCGTCCAGGTTTGCGTCTGGCCGTTGAGGGTGATGGAGCATCGGACACTGCTGGAGGACAGCCGCTCGACTGAGATTGTGAACGGCGAAAACGTTCCCAGAGGCAGTCCAAAGCCGAAGATGTAATCGTACAATCCGTCATTGCTGTACATTAGATTGCTCAGGGTGGCAGGTTTCTTTTGGAAAGCGCCCGTCTTGTGAACCTCGCTGGTGCAGTCCACCCACCGGCCGGAGCCAGAAGGACTGGCGTAGATGCCGGGATCGTGAATCATGTTTGGCCCGAAGCGGAGCGCATAGCCCTTGTAACCGATCCAGATGAAACCGCTGCTCACCGAAAAACCGTCCTGAGAAACATATTCCCCGTCGGCCTCAAACAAACCCACCCGCATATCGCTGGTGCCGGCGATACAGGTGATGTCATTGTCAAAACAGTAAAGGCCGCAGGAAAAGCAGTCGGCGCAGTTGTGGTCGCCGTCCGTCAGCCACAGATAGGTGAACTCCACCTTGTCGCCCACCTGACTGAATCGTTTTTCCGGCAGCCGCGTAATGTATTGCCCACCTCCTTGAGGATTCCATTCAAGTTGATTCGCGGCATTCACAAACAGGCGGGTGTTGGGAGCTACCGAATAAAACCAGACCAAGTTGTCCCAAACGACTCCCGCATCATCGTCCATGATCGAATAAGCGTGGTTGGTTCGGCTGCCCAGTTGGATCCCACCAAGGGCGCTGCCTCCTGGACTAGCGAGGTGGAAAAAACCTGTTTGTCCCGAGCGCGCAACGACCACCTGCCGCATCCCGTTGGTGACCGTCACCGAGTTGGTTAGCGCCACCCATGATGGTGTGGCGACCAGGTTCGATCGGTACCCCAGTTGGCAATTGGCAAATGCCGCTGGCCAACTGATCACCACGTCTGCGTTCGAACTCGCAATGCTAGCGGTTGGCCGCGGCGGCGCGATGCCCAACAAGGACACGACGATCGTCTCTTCCGGCTCCACTAGGCTGTCGTTTGTGATGTTGATTGAAATCGTCTTGTTGGTTTCGCCCGGATTGAACGTCAGCATTCCCGGTGAGAGCGAATAATCCGCACCGTTGCCGGCGGTGCCGCCGGTCACCGCATACGCCACCGAAACCGCCTGGGTCGCCGCCGGGCTGAGCATCACGTTCAAGCCCACTGGGCTCGTTAACTCCAACCCCGACGACGCAGTCGTGGCGAATTGGAGCACAGGCGTTCCCGCATACAAAAGGAACTGGTTTGGCGCCAATGCCGCGTCGCTGATCCGCACCTCGTCAATCAGCCCGTCAAAGAATTGTCCGGCGTTGCTGTTATTGCTGAGGTTGTCGCGCGTGATGGCGCCGACGGAGAGGCTCCGGCTGGAGTCGGCGATTGGCCCGCCGGACGCCACCGAGGGCGAGCCGCCGCTTGTGGCCGTGCTCAGTTGCTGTGCCTGGACGCCGTTGAGGTAAAACTTCAAGCTGCTGCTGTCCCAAACCAACGCAACGTGGTACCACGTGTTGGGAGTGTAGCCTAGGTCGTTGACATTGAAACCGCCAGATACCCCCGACACATTGCTGACGTCGAACCCAAATTTTCCCGTACCGCGGATGTCAATGTAGTACTGCCCGGCACCGGCATCGTTGGATTTTCTGACGATCACCGCCTGTCGCGTTGCGCGGGGATAAACAAACGCCTCGATCGTGAAGGCGCTGATTCCATTCAGGTCAATGTTGCTGTTCGGGCCGGGATCGGTCTTCAGCACCCCCAGTCCCGGATCGGTGGAGGGGTTGGAAAAGTCAGCCGACGAACCGCTGGCGTTATACCACGGATTCGCAGAGCCATATTTCAGGCTGCTGCCCGAAACGTAACTTGAATCCTGGAACTGTGTGAGAACCACACCTCCGGCGATGTCGGGGTCCGACGTCAGATTGCTGCCGCTGACACCGTCAAACCTCCAATGGAACACCGTGCCTGCGCTGGCTGAACTTGCCGGCCACACGCCCAAACCCAAGGCCGCAGCATGAAGGGCGAGGACAGCGCTGTTTTTCATAAGGATTGAATCAAGGTTGCGGAGAAGGTGCCGGTCAAAGTGCCATTCGTAAAGCTGTAGCCCGCCCGTCCCGTTCCGTCCCGGTTCCAATGATACGCTGGGCCGTTGGCCACCAATCCGCGGAAGTTCCGCGTCGGCAGGTCACGCGCCACCGGATACGTGTTCCAGTTCGACTCCACGCGCTTGCGCCCGTTGTTCCACCAATGCAACCAAGTGCTGGTGTTGCTCGCGCGGTTGTGCGTCCAACTCCAGACCTTCGTTCCATCCTGCGCCCAGAAAGATTCCGAACCTGTGCGCCGGCCTCTGACCCAGATCGCTTCATGCTCCTTCTGTCCGTTCTCGTAGTAGGTCGTCTCCAAGCCATCGAGCAGGTAGCGTCCGTTTGGACAGATTCTTGCGCTCCACGTCGCCTTCAATGCGCTACCCGGATAGTTTTCGGTGTAGGACTGAATGGTGCCGCCGCTCGTCTCGGGCGCGATATCGCCATCGTTGGAGAACACCCAGGCTTCGTTGAATTCGTAGTGGAGGCAGGGATGCGTCATGGTGGTGAGCACGTGAATGACCCCGTTGGGTGACTGACGGACGATCGCATAGCCAAGGGTTCCAGCCTTCAAATCGGTCTCGTGTGGGAGCGTGACGGGAAGAGACTTGACCTGCCAGGTGCTCCCGTTGTCTGCCGAGATCGCGACGTAACAGCCCGGCCCATTGGTCCAGCCGGCAGGCGGGGTGGTGGTGTTTTTCAACTGCGAGTCGCCGACCATCACCAGATGTCCGTTAGCCAACCGCCAGAGACTCGGTCGCTGATTGCTCCCCAGTTGCGGGAAGGGACTCTGCGTCGGAGCGTTCCAACTCGCGCCCCAGTTGGCGGACAAATTCTGAGGCATGTATCCGTTGATGTTGCTGTTCTTGCCGCCGTAGGAAAGCAGGTTGCCGGAGCCATCGAGGGGCACAATCGTTGAATGCCGTCCGCTGGTCCGCCCCAACTGGTCATTCCAGGTGATTCCATTGTCCAGACTGCGCCATAGAAAACTGTCCGTGCCACCGCCGTCCATGGCGAGATACATCGCTCCGTCCGGCCCGCGAAAGGCACTTGTGATCGGCTGCGCAGTAATGTCGGCAAAGCTCGGCGATCCGGTCAGGCGCGGCAACCACATCCGCCACGTCGCTCCATTGTCGGTAGATCGCGCCACTTTGAACGGCAGATAGTCCAACCCCATGCGCCCGCCGCCGAAGAGCCAATTGGTGTTGCCCTCGCGCCACAGACACGGCGACTCGTCATTGTAACCTTTGATCTTGTAAAGCAACTCAGGCAGGTCGAACTCCTCCGCGCCGTAACGCAACCGCGCCTGCACGATTCTGACGGTGGCGCCGTAATCGTCCCCATCCACACCGCTGAACCACACCGCCAGCGCGTCGCCATTCGGTAACACTTCGAACCCCGGCGAGTGATTATGGTCCACCACGGACTGGTCCAATCCGGTGAGCGGCCCGTTCTGGTCGCGGTCGTTGTCCGGGAGCGGCAGCGCAAAGCGCACTGTGAAATACGGCAGGTTCGTTGCCGGCCCTAGCAGCGCGGGCGCTGTGTTCTGCTTGATGGCAGCTTGGTTGAAAGGCGGCGGCCCCACGAACGGGTTGGTCGGCGGCTCCGTCACCATCACCACTCGGAATGCGGTGGGATTGAAACCCCACGGCGAGCTTGTCGCATCAGGCGAGAGACTGAAACGGTTTTGGCCGTCGGTCCGGATCACTTTGAGAACACCCGTGGCCGGACCAAGGGGGTTCGTCAGACTGTCGTTGAGAAATGTCCCGTGCCAGTCGTTCACCCATTCCCGGCCACCCAGGTTCAAGACGCCCTGCGGGTTCTTGTTCACGTACTCCCACTCGGCTTCGGTTGGCAGGCGATACGTCCTGCCTTCCTGCTGGCTCAACCACGCGCAAAACGCTGCGGCGTTGTTCCAACTCACGTCGCTCGATGAACCGGGCAAACCGGAAGATGCATACAACGACTGCGACACCTTTTCCTTCAGCATGTAGAACCCTTGGCTCAGCGTCACTGAATGTTCCGGCTGCTCATCGAAATCCGCGACCGCGTCGGGGAGCTTCAGATCGTTGCCCACGCCCATCACTAAAGTGCGCGGCTCGATCCAGACAAACTCCATGCCCAGCGAATTCACGAAGTGCCCCAACCGATAAAAGCCCGGTTGCCCCAATGCCAGCACCACCTGCCGCAGATTATTGCTCAGCGTTACCGCGTTGGTCACGTCCACCCACGACGGCGGGCTCACCAAATTCGACCGATACTGCAACCGATAGCCCGCGTAGGCCGCAGGCCAACTGAGGACGAGTTCATTCGCTGCGCGAGCCAGGTTGAGCTTACAGGGACTGTCATCAAAAATCGTCAAAGTGTGGTTCGTCCGAGTACCCAATGGCACTCCGCCGGTGGGATTGGATAACGTCACGCTGATCGTCTCGTCATTCTCCACCACCCCATCGCTGACAATGGCAAGACTGACGGTCTTGAGGGTCTCGCCCGGACTGAGGGTGAGCGTCCCCGGCAACAACGTGTAATCCATGCCCCCGCTCGTCGCGGTGCCGCCGGTCACTGCATAGTTCACCGTGACCGCCTGCGTCTGCACCTGCGAGAGAACGACGTTCAATACTGCCGGACTGACCGTCTCCAAACCGGAGGAAGCCGGGGATTCAAACTGCACCGCCGGATATGGCGGGGTTGCAGCGGTGTACGAAACGTCGTCAAAGTACATGTCAATGTAGTTGGCTCCGTCAGTGGTGAGCGCTCCTTCCGCCGCCCCGAAGGCATCCAGCACGACGTCCGTGGTCTTGTTCGCCGGCGGTGAGATTGAGGGTGCCCGTGTACACAACATTGCTCGCCGCGTTTCGGAGATGGGCCACGAGCTGCCCCAGTCCGCCATTTCCGGTCGGATTAAAGGCGTAGTCGAAATAGGCGATGTTCCCGCCTGTGAATGTGACAACGGTGGTTCCGGTGGTGCGCTCCGTGCCGTTCTTCAGAAACACGACCGTCTCGGCTCGGATCGCACTGGTACTGCTCTCCGAGAATCTGAAGCCAACCAGATTTTTGGTGCTCCCGTTGAAACCGTTGGTGCCCAGGTGACCCAGCCACCAGTGCTGATTGGCGGCGTTGACGTTGGTCATCACGAGCCGGCCGTTG
>CAZNOE010000009.1:14764-30895 GCA_964574525.1 uncultured Bifidobacteriaceae bacterium | reverse complement strand
GTGATGGTGCTTTGGACGGCGGTCGGCTCGGTGTTCGCGCTGATGCTCGGTTACTCGCGCATTCCGTATGCGGCGGCGCAGAACGGTGATTTCTTCAAGGTATTTGGCCGGCTGCATCCGAAGAAGGATTTCCCACACGTGTCGCTGCTGGTCATCGGCTTGGTTTCCATCATCTGCAGCTTCCTGCCGCTGATGACGGTGATTGACGCTTTGCTCATCACGCGAATCCTCGTCCAGTTCGTCGGGCAGGTTGTCGCGGTGATTCTGCTGCGCCGCCGTGCGCCGGCGATGGAACGCCCCTATCGCATCTGGCTTTATCCGGTGCCATGCTTCGTGGCGTTGGTGGGCTGGCTGTTCGTCTTCGGTACGGCGGATTGGAAACTCATTTTGTTCGGACTCGCGACGCTGCTGGCCGGTTTGTTCTTTTTCCTGATTTGGTCATGGCAAACAAAACGCTGGCCTTTTGCGGGGCAACGGCCCTGATTTTGGATTGTTTTCCGTGTGATTTCCAGGACACTGACGCAAGTCATGAATCGCAATCGCCTTGACGTCAAAAAGACCTACAAGCTCTACATCGGCGGCAAGTTTTCCCGCAGCGAGAGCGGGCGTTATCTGCCGGCGAAGTCCCTGACGGGCGACCATCTCGAAAACGTGTGCCACGCTTCGCGCAAGGATTTTCGCGATGCAGTGGTCGCGGCGCGCTCGGCGCAGGACGGTTGGAGCAAGGCCACGGCTTACAACCGCGGACAAATCCTCTATCGCGCCGCCGAGATGCTGCAGAACCGCGCGACAGAACTCGTCAACGAAGTTGCGCGCTCGACTGGCGTGAGTGCGTCCAAGGCGAAACGTGAGGTAAGGCTGGCCATTGACCGGCTCGTGTATTTCGCCGGCTGGACGGACAAGTATTCGCAGGTCTTCGGCAGCGTGAATCCGGTGGCCTCTTCACATTTCAATTTCACCACACCCGAGCCAACGGGCGTCGTGGTGGCGCTCGCACCCGATGAGCCTTCTCTCGTGTCGCTCGTGTCGCTGACTGCTCCGGTGATTCTGAGCGGCAACGCGGCGATTGTCGTCGCCTCGGACAAATTCCCGCTGCCTGCGGTGACCTTGACCGAAATCCTCGCGACGAGCGATTTGCCGGGCGGCGTAGTGAATCTGCTGACCGGCAAGCGTGGCGAGCTGGTTTCACACATCGCTGGCCACATGGACGTAAACGCGATTGTGGACGGCGCGGGCGACACAGAATTGAGCGCGAAGCTGCGGGCCGGCACGGCAATCAATCTCAAGCGGTACGCGAACCACTCGCTCGTTCCCGCCGATTGGTTCACAACGAAGGCCGAAGACCCGTATTGGATTCTCGACACCGTCGAGTTCAAGACCGCGTGGCATCCGATTGGGTTGTAAATGCCGTTGAAGCGTTGACCCGTTAAAGCGTTAAAACGTGACTTGGGTCACGGCCTATTCTAACGTTTCAACGTTTCAACGTTTCAACGTTTCAACGATTTAACGAACCATGAGCGCAAATGCCATTCGCGTAGCGGTCACCGGCACCGCCGGTCAGATCGGTTATTCATTGTTGTTCCGCATCGCCTCGGGCGCGATGTTCGGGCCGAACCAGCCGGTGATTCTACACCTGCTCGAAATCGAAGCCGCGCTTCCCGCGCTCAAGGGTGTGGTGATGGAACTCGAAGACTGCGCGTTCCCGCTGCTCAAAGGCGTCCTGCCCACCGCCAGCCTCGACGAAGGCTTCAAGGGCGTGAACTGGTGCCTGCTCGTGGGCGCGGCGCCGCGCAAGGCCGGCATGGAGCGCAAGGATTTGCTCGGAGCGAACGGGAACATTTTCGTCGGACAGGGCCAGGCGATTCAAAAGAATGCCGCCAGCGACGTGCGTGTGCTCGTCGTCGGCAATCCGTGCAATACCAATTGCCTCATTTGCTCGGCCAACGCGCCCAACGTTCCGCGCGACCGCTTCTTCGCCATGACGCGGCTCGACGAGAATCGCGCGAAGGCTCAGCTTGCGCAGAAAGCCAGCGTGGACATCTGCGCCGTCACCAATCTCGCCATCTGGGGCAATCACAGTTCGACGATGTTTCCTGACTTCTACAATGCGTGCATTGCGACCCGCCCGCTGACGGATGTCATCAAGCACGAGAGTTGGCTACACAACGATTTCATCACGACGGTGCAGCAACGCGGCGCGGCCATCATCAAAGCGCGCGGCGCATCGAGCGCGGCCAGCGCGGCGAACGCCGTGATTGACACCGTGCGCTCGCTCGTCAGTCCGACACCGGCGGGAGATTGGAACAGCGTCGCGGTTTACACAGACGGCAGCTACGGTGTGGAAAAGGGACTCATCAGTTCCTTCCCGATCCGCAGCAACGGCAAGACCTGGGAAATCGTGCAAGGGCTCCCGATCAACGAATTCAGCCGTGGCAAGATTGACCTTTCCATCAACGAACTAAAGGAAGAGCGCGGGCTGGTGGCGGAGTTGCTCGGCCAATAGGAGTGGCGCAAGCCTCCCGGCTTGCGATGGTGCCGCCGACCCTCCGGGTTGGCGTGACTCCTACCACTAGAATTCGGCAAGCCAGAGGCTTGCCGACACAACTGCAAGCCGGAGGCATGCGCCACTGCTCAAACTGTTTTGACCTTTTCCCAACGTTTGGCAAACTGCGCCTCAAGTGTGGGCGCTTCCGGCATTTAACGCGATGCGTCGGCATGATGAAACTGAACTTAAACTGAACTTGAACTGAACTATGGCAAATGGAATGAAACGAGGGAAATTGGGAATACTCGTCGGTGGCGGTCCGGCGCCGGGCATCAATGGCGTGATCGCCGCGGCCACCATCGAGGGCATCAACCAGGGCTTTGAGATCATCGGCTTTCGCGACGGATTCAAATGGCTCGCGGCCGGTGACGCGCAACATTACACGAAGCTGACGATTGATGACGTCAAGCGCATCCACCTGCGCGGCGGCTCCATTCTCGGCACGGCGCGCACGAACCCGGCAAAATCGGAAGCCAGCATGCACAATCTGCTGGACGTATTGCAAAAGCTGGGCGTGACGGCGCTCGTAACGATCGGCGGCGACGACACGGCGTTCTCGGCCAGTCACGTGTATCGGAAAGGCGCCGGCGCCATCCGCGTGGCGCACGTGCCCAAGACGATTGATAATGACCTGCCGCTGCCCGGCTCCACGCCAACGTTTGGCTTCGAAACTGCCCGGCATCACGGGGTTCAAATCCTGCGCAACCTCGCCGAAGACGCGCGCACCACCTCGCGCTGGTACATCATCATCAGCATGGGCCGCGCGGCGGGCCACCTCGCGCTCGGCATCGGCAAGGCCGCCGCGGCGTCGCTCACGATCATCCCGGAGGAATTCCGTGGGAAAGCCGTCACGGCCGAGGAAGTCGCCGACATCATCATTGGCGCCATCATCAAGCGCCGGGCGCGGGGACAGCATTACGGTGTGGCGATGCTCGCGGAAGGATTGATCGAATCCATGGGTGAAAAAGGATTGATCAGCGCAGTGCCGGGCGGAAATCTTGATCGTTACGGCAGGGTCAGCCGCGACGAGCACAATCATTTACGTCTGGGCGAAATTGAGTTCGGCCGTTTGATGAAGGACCTCGTCACCGCGCGTCTGGAAAAACTGGGTCTCCAGATGGCGCTCATTGACAAAGACCTCGGCTACGAACTGCGTTGCGCCGATCCCATTCCGTTCGACGCGGAATACACGCGCGATCTTGGTTACGGCGCGGTAAAATTCCTGTTGTCCACCGAGGCGGGGAAATTCGGCGCCATCATCAGCTTTGAGGACGGCAAAATGGTGCCGCTGCAGTTCGAGAAAATGCTCGATCCGCAGACCGGCCGTTTCCAGGTCCGCAAAGTCAACGTGGAAGGCGAATCCTATGAGTGCGCCTGTCACTACATGATCCGCCTCGAACCAGCGGACTTTCAGGACGTCACCCAACTCGATAAACTGGCCGCCGCCGTCGCGATGACGCCAGACCAGTTTCGGGCCCGCTTCGGGTATCTCGTCGGTTTGAAGTAAGACAGCGCAAACACTGCGGCGGTGATGCGTGATGAGTGATGCGTGACCTGTCGCTTTCCTCACGCTTCACGCATCACGTCCCGGACCATCTACCATCCATGTCCTCTACCACCAACAGGGACGCCGAAGCCGTCCAAACGGTGTTCAAAAAACACTTTGGCTACACGCCACCGCACGTCGTGCGTGCGCCGGGCCGGCTCGAACTTCTCGGCAACCACACCGACTACAACGAAGGTCTCGTCCTCTCGGTGGCTGTGGACAAATACATCTTCATTGCCTGCGGGCCGCGCATCGACGGCAAAATCGAACTGGTTTCCTCGGCGTTTCCGGAACGCGAAATCTTCTGGATGAGCGATCTCAAGAAAAACCCGGCCGCGCCGTGGGCTGATTATGTGAAAGGCGTACTCGCGCAACTCCGCAAGCGCGGTGTGCATTTCAGCGGCTTCAACGCGGCGATTCACGGCACGATTCCGCCGGGCGCGGGCATGAGCAGTTCCGCCGCACTCGAAGTCGCCACGGCGCTCGCCGTCCGGAAACTCCATCCGTTCAGTCTGACGGAGACCGGCGCGACGGTGCCGCCCCGGCGAAATGAAAAAGGAGAACTTCCGCCGCTGCCGCTCGCGGAACGGATGCACTTCGCGAAGCTTTGCCGGGCCGCCGAGAATGAATTCGTAGGCGTGAAGTGCGGTATTCTCGACCAAATCTCATCGTTGTTCGGCAAAGCCTGGAACGTCATGAGCATTGATTGCCGATCGTTGACCGTGGAGCACGCACCGTTGATCGGCGAGGCGATCATCGTGTGCAACACCGGCGTCAACCACGCGCTCGTGGGCGGCGCATACAACGAACTGCGCCAGAATTGTGATTCAGCGGCCAGGAAACTTGGGGCGAAAACTCTCCGTCCGGTCGGGATGAAACAGCTACAGGCTGGCAAAGCGCGACTCACCGCACGCGAATACGAATGCGCGCATCACGTCGTGAGTGAGATCGCGCGCGTGGTCGCCGCCGAGCGCGCCTTGCGCGAAGATGACCACCGGCAATTCGGCCAATACATGCTCCAAAGCCACGAAAGCTCGCGGGACGATCTCAAGAACAGTTGCGCCGAACTTGATCTGCTCGTGGAATGCGCCCGCACGCATCCCGGCTGCCTTGGCGCGCGCCTGACCGGGGGCGGCTTCGGGGGCGCCACCATCAACCTCGTGGCCTATCACCAGGCCGAGGGCTTCATGGAATCCATCGCCCGCCAATACGAAGAACGCACCGGCCACCAAATCAAACCGATGGTCTGCCAGATCGTGGATGGGGCCACCTGAAGCAAGGAAGGCGGCATGCATTTACAGTCCGTGCTGGCGCTCCGCAGCCGTTTTTCCAAACTTTACAAGCCAACACGCCACACGGATATTCATTCCGGCTTTTGGGATGTCGAAAATGCCGAGGACCGTCACTGGCGCGAAAGGCCGGGAAGGCACGCGCCGCAAATCGAATTGCAATGCGACCATGAAACTGATGGGGAATCCGCCACGCCTGCTGGTTCTTCCAGGCGCAGTCGTTGGCACGCTGATCATTGGCTGGCTGGATTATCTGACCGGATACGAAGTCAGCTTTTTCGGGTTTTATTTTCTCTCGGTGGGTCTGGCCGCCTGGTTTGCGGGCCGGACCGCCGGGCTGTGGGCAGCGGTGTTCGCGGCCGCCGTGTGGCTGACTGTGGATTCGCTGTCCGAGCACCAATATTCATGGTGGGCGATCGCACTGTGGAACGCCGGCATGCGTCTCTTCACTTTCATCATCATTGCGCTCGGCCTGGCGTGGATCCGACTGGAACTCGAGCGAGAGCGGCGCAAAGTGCAGGAACTGAGCGGGCTTCTGCCGATTTGTTCCTACTGCAAAAAGATCCGAAACGACCAGGGCTACTGGGAACGAATCGAGCAATATATCAAAAGCCGCAGCGCCGCGGAATTCACGCACGGCATTTGTCCGGAATGCTTTGCTCAACAAGCTGCACTGCTCAAGTCGGAAACGGTGCCCAAGTAAATAGGTGGCAGGACTTGGAGTTTTCGATCGAGATTTCCCATGCGTTTCACGCCGTCATCAGGCGGAGAGTTTCATGGGAACTGTGGCCGGCCAATACGAGGCCCGCACGGCCACCAGATCAAACCGATGGTCTGCCAGATTGTGGATGGGGCGGCGCGAGACCAGCGTAATGGCGGGACACAATCTCTCGTTTGCATACGGATGCGATCGAATCGGTCTCTGGCTGTTGTGCAGTCTCAGCAATAATTCTTGTGCCCAGGGGAGTCAAGCCTCGAATGCGGCACATTGGAAATCCGCGTGGCGAATTCACGAAGCCAGGCAAACAGGTGCCGCGCAAGCTGTCGGCGAACTGGTTTGAGAATAATCGCGGCGTCGAGGGCGTTTGGACTGTCGCGGAGGGATGGCTGTGATCAGTCTCGTCGCCGACGAATCGCCAGTCCAAGTCCAAGGATTCCGCCGAGCAATAGGATGCCAATGCGCGGCTCAGGCACCGTGAATAGAATGTTGTCTACGTTAATCAACAGATCAGTCGCGTGGCCTCCCAGATTCATGCCGGTCTGGTCCACGGAGTTCATGTTCAGCAGCCCGGTTAGAGAGAATTCCAAGTCATGAAACAGCCCGTCAATGACTAATGGCTGTGTGCCTGCTGCCTGAAACCCAAAATTGTTCGCCTGGAAAAACGCCTGCACATTGACTGTTCCACCCGCGCCCGGAGTTACTTCCGCAGCCGAGATGCGGAGAGTCATCCTTGGATAGTTGGACAGATCGGTCGTGCGGTTGTTAAACGTATTGCCATTCAAAGCCGTCCCGTTGCCCCAGCTAATCGCTGCGCCCGCGCTGCCGCCCAGGTCCGTCCACCGCAACGAACCTGACCCCGCGGGATTCTGCGAAAGACCCGTTTGATTCTGCCCCCCGTTGTTGCCCAGAACGGCCGCGTTGTCAAAGTTGACCAGGGCGCCTTGCAGGCCGCCCTCCGCCGTGCCGGTGTCATGGGTGATCAAGTTCCTCGACGCGAGCGGCGTGCCCACCGAGCGCACCTCGCGGATCGTCCAGGTCACGTCCCCTAACGCCGCATGAGAGCGCGCGTTAAAGCCAATGGTGCGAACATAAACCGCTTCGGCCGGTGTGAGGCTCGAGAGCGGGACCTGATAAGTGTTGACGCCGGGCGTCACGACTAAATCCGGTCCGAGGGCCTTGAAGGCAAAGCTCGGCGAGGCCTGAACAAAGAACTGCACGTTGATGTTGCCCAAGCCGTTATGCCCGATGACGAATTCAAGGAAACTCAACCCGGTCAGATCCGTTCCGCCACTCGACAGCGAAGACTCGCGGACCCGGTTGGCGCCATCGCTGATCGCCACGTCTGCCCCCGCGCCGCCCGTTTCAATCGCCCGCAACTCGCCAGCTATCAAATTGTCCAAAGTGACAGTATTGGCGCCAAAATTTTTCACCCAGTCCTGCACGTTGCCGGTTCCGCCCCAAGTGTAGATCGCGCTGGGCGACTGGGCGCGCGCGTCAATCGAGGAAAGCCCCCAAAGGCAGATTAGCGCCAAGGAAGTCACCGACAGAGATTTGGCCGTAGACGCGATAGCCCGGCGAAAGGATTCAGGTAGCGGGTTCATAGTTCACCGAGTTGACGCCTGCGTGATGGAGACGTCAAGAGCGTTTTTCGGAATTCCTGCAATTCAGCCTTCGACCGCCGATGCGTCAGATACCGCCGGCGAATGTGCGACGACGCGCCTTTCCAAATGGTTTGAGAAGTCGGACGGCCCCGGCAGCCATGAGTTCGATGTCCGTTGCTGTCTGGAAAAAGAGAAAACCCTGTTTCTGAAATCGCTTGATCGCGTCGGGCGTCAGTGCGGGGCGGCCCAGCGCTTTGCCGTGTTTCTTTCCTGCGGCCACGATTTTGGCAATGGCCGCGTCGAGCTTGGGATGGTCCTGTTTGCCGCGCAGGCCAAGTGAAAACGACAAATCGCTCGTGCCAATGAAAATCACATCAATGCCGGGCGTGGCGGCGATTTCGTCAATGTGCGTAAGCCCGGGAATGTCTTCCACGACGGCGATGACCAGCACGTTATTGTCCGCAAAATCGTAGTAACCTTCGGGCGCGGGCCAGCGGAACGCGGCGAGGCCGGCACCCGAACCGCGTCGTCCAACGGGCGGATAGCGGCAGGCGGCGGCAGCCTGCCGGGCCAGTTCGGGCGTGCTGGTGAACGGGAAAATCACGCCGAGCACGCCCGCATCCAGAACCCGCTTGGCCGTCCAGAGTTCGTTCACCGGCGGACGCGCGAATGGCACCGCCGGCAATCCGCGCGTGGCGAGGACGATGTTGCGCACCGTCTCCAGGCTGAGCGGCGCGTGCTCCATTTCGAGCCAGAGAAAATCAAATCCCATGTTCGCCGCCTGCGCTGCAACTTCGACGCTGTTGACACTGACGACCACACCGATCACCGGCTCGCCTTTCTTTAGCAGCGCTTTGACGGGGTTGGTCAGAGTTGGAGGCCGGGGTGTTGTTTTATTGGATCGCATAGGCAATGTGTCAGTTAGCACAAAGATTTTACAGAGTTCACGTTGCGGCCAAAACCCTTTTCATTAACACCCCGCTTCAGCGGGGTGCCCGGCGATAGCATGGAGGCAAAAACCGTTTCAACGGTTTTCCGGGTGCCGTCGAAACCGTTGAAACGGTTTCTGGTGCTTCGCCTCCGGGCAACACCTCGCTGAAGCGGGGTGTTAATGAAAGTTGAGAGAATGGCACTCGGCATTTCGGTGAAGTATTCAGGTCAGCGGTGCGCTCAGTTCGTGGCGGGCGAGGAATCCTTGATCAACCAGACTTCCGAGACCTGGCAGTTGCGGCCATTACCGCCGAGGCCTGGTTCACCAAACCAACTCAAGGTGAGTTCGCCGCGCTCAGTGGCATTTTGAGGAATGGCAAATTCGACGGGCTTGAATGGCACTGGCCTCGTGATGTAAGGATGAACCTCCATTGTCTCGTTCGCGACAAGGCGAATCTTCCGCGTGGGATTGTCTCCGCCGTAAAGCACGCGAAGTTTGTAGCGCGCCTTGGGATCGAGACCCGTGTAGCGCATCCGCAGCGGCGTGTCGTAAAGTGATTCAGCGTGATCCATCCACGGCACGCGCCGCGCCACGCCGGCGGTTTGGTCCGCATCGTCATAAAGCCGGCTCTCAGCAAAACCAACCCGGACCGATTGCATACGGCTTGGGTCTTCCTCGAAGCTCAAAGCCTGCACGAGATGTGGCTGCCGCGAGGCGTTTCCCAAATCATCGTAGAAACCGCCTGGTCCGGGATTCGTCCACTCTACGATCTCATCAATGGCTTTAAGCCGCTCGGCCTCGGAGGTCAGTTTGCGAATTCTGGCGAACTGGCCTTTCAGCCAGAACCGGTTGTTGAGCGGATAATCGAGCGTGTCCAAGCTGGCGCCGCGGTCCACTGAGATAGCCTTGTACTTCCCGACGCTCAACTGCATGCTGATGCTCTGGAAAAGGGCCGCGGCCAGTTCATGGATGCGCAAACGTAAGTCTCCGCTCACGCGTTCGGTGGCGGCGCGGTCGAGGATTTTTTCAGCGGCGTCCATCGCGCTTGAAGCGCCCGCGGACGGCGCCGCTCGTAGGGATTCCATCGCTTGCGCTTCGAGTTCGCTTTCGAATTTCAGGCGCTGGCGGATGTGAGCATCGTAATAGGCGCGGAACAACATTTGTTGGAATCGCCAGTTTTTCAGCTCGCTTGGCGAAGCGGCTTTCTCAAGCGCTTGAAATTGTTTCCACGTCGTATCCACGCCGTGGTTTGTGAGCAGTGATCCCCGCCAGTTCCGTTCGAGCGCCAGGAGGCCTTGCGCAAAATCGTCCGCGTAACGCTCGCCGATGAAATAGCGGCTGTATTGGCGCAGGATGTCGTCCACCTTTGCATCCGGATCCCAACCCAGCGCGCTCCAGATGAATTTGTTTACGTCGTCATTACAGCCTTCGGAGTATGTGATGAAGCCGATGGTGTGCGGTTGGGTCTTCCGGAAAATTGCAGCCTCATCCTCGGGTCTCGGGTTGATGCACTCGCGGGCTTCGGTGACGGCGTAGGCCGTGTCCCAGTCCGGCACCGGATATTGGCACTGGCGGGAGTGCGTGATGTCGGGGTAGTGGCGGATGGGATATTTCGCGGGAACCATCTCCCGCAACTTGGGAAGGCTGATGCGCACTTGCGGACCGAACACCACTCCGCTGAGCCAGGCCGGTTGTTCGTTCTTGAGGATGCCGAGGAATTCATCGAGCCACGCCTGATTGAAACTCTGCGGCGAAACCCACATCTGTGCCTTGGGATGATAGCGATGGAGGTTTTGGGTTTGTTTCTCCAACAACGCCATCAGGAATTTTGGCTGCGTGTGACCGGGATCACCTCCGGGGACGAACACTGCATCAATGCGCGGCAGCTTGGAAAACACTTCACCCCACTCCCGGAACGCGAACTCGACCGTAGTCGGATCAGAATAATCCTTGTCCATCGCCGGATACCAAATCCAAACATCGAGGCCGTAGTCATCGGCGAGCCGCGACATGCCAATCATCATTTCCATTGGCGGTCGCGGGAAGTGCGGACTGTCGGCATCATCGTCCGACCGGGGCGGGATCAGCTCGACCGCGTTGCAGCCGAAGACGGCCAGATCGCGATAGCATTGCTCCCAGACGGGCAGGTCCCACGCGTCGTAGGAATGCGTCTTGGGCCGGTAGCCGAGTTGATGTCCGCGCAGCGGATACTTGGGTGCCGTGGTGATGTCCAAATCGTCCGCCAAGTTCGCACTGCCGCTCTGCATGTGCAGTTCGCGCAGTAATCTGCCGACTCCGAACAAGACTCCTCGTGCATCGTCACCAATGACAAAGACCGCCGGACTCGCGGCGCCGCGCTTGACGCAGAGCCGATAGTTCTCGGGGCCACTGGCTTTGCGCACCGCCAGCAATTCTTTGGAGTAAGGCCCGGCGAATTGCTGCAGCGTGGACAGGTTCCCGACCGCGATGACCGGCGCATTCGATGCAGGCCACGCGGTCATCGTCGGCAGGAGCATATGCGTGCGCTTCTCTACTTCTTCGATCAGCATCGTTACCGCTCTCTTTTCAGGGCCGGAGAGGCTTGGCGGCGACACGACCACGGCATTCTTGAGGTCCAGAGCATTGAGTTGGGCCAGCCGCCCCGACAAGACGAACAGCAAGGATACGATAATCGGCGTGCTTAGACTTCGCGTTCTCGTTTGCATGGATGCTCGGGTTCAGGGATGCGGAACGCCAGGTTTGGGTTTTTCCGGGGTCGCTGTGGCGTTAGGTCCAAAGCGTATGTGCTTCGACGAATGGGAGGCTTGTTGGTCGCCGTAAATCGCGCGGGTGACGCCCCAGTCAGCCAACACGGACAGCGCCATGGCCACCAGACCAACGCCGATCGTTTTCGGCAACAAGCGCGACCAGGCAAATCCGGGCTCGGGCGACGCACGTTCGGCAGCCGGGGCGCTGAGAAAAATGCCGATCGTGCAGAGCGCCGCGTTGAGGAAGATCACGCCCTCGGTGATCAGCCGCTGCGGCGCGAACGACACCAGCGCACGCTCAAAGTTGCCGATGACCATGACCCAAAGAAAAATCAGATACAGCAATTGTCCGCGAGCGAGCCAGCTTCCAGCCAGCAGCGGCAAATGCCTTCGCCGATGCACCACCAGCAATGCGATGAAGACTCCTGCGATTGTCACGTAAGCCAGATTGAACCACGCGTTGGCCGAAAGCCCGTACATCGTCGCGGGGATTGCTTTGGCTTTCACCCATACCTCGGGATTCTTGGTCAGGTTGATGTAGGTTAAGATCACCAACACGAAAAACGCGGCGTAAGATTCGGTCCATTTTCGGACGGACGGTTCTTCGGCGGGCTTCGGCGCGTGTCGCGCCACCCAGAACATCGCCACGGCCAACCCAATGCCGTTGATGAAACCATAGGTCTGTTCCAGGATGCTGTGCCAGTTGGTCTGCCAACCGGTGGAAAGGCCAATGAGCTTGAGCAGTTGACCCGAAGCGAAACCGACGCCGCCGATGAACCCGCTGACCAATGAGGCGAACGTCAGTCCGCCCAGTCCGTGCCGCTGACAGTAAACCCACATCCCGGCAACCATCCCCAGGCAGCCGGCCCAGTTGTCACCGCGCGGCGGAGTCATCCGCCAATGCAATGTCACAACCAGCACCAAAAAGCCAATCCACCAGCCAACGGCCATGTGCAGGATGAGCGACGACGCGGAGTCGAATCGGCGGCGGACAAAAGCCAGCACGAGCACCGCCACGATGGCGACCAGCGCCGCGAGCCAATCCGTGTCATACCAGTACAGCGGATTCTCATGCCGATAATCGCTGTTCTCCGGAAACCAGATGCCCGTGACAATGTCTTGGAGAATCCAACCGACAAACACCGCGGTCAACGGGGCGAAGAATTCAGTGAGCCGCTCGCGATTCAAGAAAGCCGGCAGCGCCGCGCCCGCGCCGCCCATCGCTGCCCAGAGAAAGCCGATCACGAAAAGACAGGCGAAACCGTAGAGCTGCGAAGGTGAATGACCTGAATGGGTGTAGCCGATGACCTGCATGTAGGAAATGCTGCCGCCAAAGGACCAACCGAGCGCGCCGAAGAATGCGAAGAACACGCCCCGCCGATGCCAATCGCTGCGCCCCGAGAGAAGCACTGCGGCCAGGCTGGCCAGCATGCCGGGAATCATTGCACCGTATTCGTGGCCGAAGTTGCCGCGAATTCCCCAGCCGATGGAAAGTGAGAGGCCCACCCAAAGGACACAGAGCAGACCCGGATTCGTGGACTCTCGGCTTTCCACGGAGTTGGTCATTTCATCTCCTCCACCGGATACCGCCGCAAGCTTGGACCAAAAAGTGACAGCAACGTGGAGAATGCAAGTTTGATTGCGGAACTTGCAGCGTGCATGGCGGCGAAATTCACGATTTCATCGGCAACAAGCGAGGAAAAAATCGTTGGCTGGAAAACGCTCGGAAGTGGCGCGAGCTTTCAGCTTGCGATTGTGTCGGCAAGCCTCTGGCTAAGCCTCTGGCTTGGCGAGGGGCCACGTGTGACATCGCTGGCGCCAAACTGGAAGCTTGCGCCAGTAATTTCGCGGTGCTCGTGCCGGGATGCTCAGTCGTGCTTTTTATCCTTCCGAATTCCTTGAGCACGAAAGGTGGATAGCGTAAGGTGCGGCATTCAATCATTTAGCCGAACTAGAATAAGCCAGCGAGTTGCCGGTCTGTGGAGCGTATCGTGTCTCGCAGTGATTCTGCTTTCGCGTGCTTCTGTCATGGCAGCCGCACCGGACGTGGAGGAGGGGCGAAAGGAATTTCTCTCCGGCAACTACGGGCGCTGCATCATTCTGGCGGAAACTGCCCTCAAGGAAAACGACGACCGCGAGGCCTGGCAGTTACTTTTGAGCGAAGCGCTCTGGACGACGGGACGTTATCCCGAGGCGCGGACGGTGATCACCAACGCGGTTGCCAACGAGTCATGGCGGCTGCGCCCGCGCTGGCAGGCGCGGAAGGTTCTCGAGAGCAACGGCCAGTCCGACGCCGCGGGCGCGATGGTGGAAGACATCCTCCGGCGGGTTTCGTCCGATCCGCGGAGCTACCAGGATGCGCCGAGCCTGGTGGTGTTCGGCCAGGCGGCGCTGCTCAAGGGTGCGGACCCCAAACGCGTGCTCGACAAGATTTTTGACACCGCGCGCAAGGCGAATCCGAAGATGCGGGAAGTTCACCTCGCCGCGGGTGAACTCGCCTTGGCAAAACATGACTTCAAGATTGCGGCGCAAAAATTCCAGGAAGGTCTCAAGCAATTGCCCGAAGATCCCGATCTGCATTTCGGCCTCGCCCAGGCCTATGCGCCCAGCGACGCGGCGCTCATGATGGCTTCGGTGGAAGCGGCGTTGGCGCGCAACAGCAATCATGTCGGCAGTCTGCTGTTGCTGGCCGAGCACCACATTGACGCCGAAGAATACGACGAGGCGGCGAAGCTTTTGGATCGCGTGAAGGCGGTCAACCCGTGGCATCCCGACCTGTGGGCCTATCGCGCGGTGCTGGCGCATTTGCAAAACCAGCCGGACGCGGAAAAGGGCGCGCGGCAAAAGGCTCTGAAATTCTGGCCGACGAATCCGCGGGTGGACCATTTGATCGGGCTCAAGCTGTCGCAGAAATATCGCTTCACTGAAGGCGCGGCTTGTCAACGTCAGGCGTTGGAATACGAACCGGAGTATCTGCCGGCCAAAGCGCAACTCGCGCAGGATTTGCTTCGTTTGGGCGAGGAGGCTGAAGGTTGGGAACTGGCGAAAGAGGTGCATAACAAGGACGGCTACGACATTGCGGCATTCAACCTCGCGGATTTGCAGGACAAGATGGACAAGCTGGCAACGCTCACCAACCGCGACTTCGTGGTGCGGATGAGCCACCACGAGGCCGGGTTGTATGGCCAGCGAGTCCTGGAGTTGCTCGGCCAGGCCCGGAGCAATCTCTGCGCGAAATACGGTTTCGAAGTCAAGCGCCCCACGATCGTAGAGGTGTTTCCCAATCAAGCCGACTTCGCCGTGCGAACTTTTGGTATGCCGGGCAATCCCGGTTATCTCGGCGTCTGCTTCGGCACCGTGGTGACCGCGAACAGTCCGGCGGCAAATCCCGGACACCCCGTGAACTGGCAGGCGGTCCTCTGGCACGAGTTCTGTCATGTCGTGACGCTCCAGTTGACGCGCAACAAAATGCCGCGCTGGCTGAGCGAAGGCATTTCCGTGTATGAGGAAATCCAGGCCAACCCGACTTGGGGGCAACACATGACTCCGCGCTATCGCGAGATGATCCTGGGCGACGAATTGACGCCGGTCTCCGAACTCAGCGCCGCGTTTCTCACCCCGCCATCAGAGGAGCATCTGCAATTCGCTTACTACGAATCCTCGCTCGTGGTGGAATTTGTCGTTCAGAGATTTGGCGTGGACAAATTGAAGGCAATTCTGCGGGACCTCGGCGAAGGGGTGGAGATCAACCAGGCCATTGAGAAGCAAATCGCGCCGATGGCGAAGATTGAAAAGGACTTTGCCGCTTTCGCGCGTGAGCGGGCGGAGAAACTCGCGCCCGGTCTCGACTGGGAGAAGCCGGAGTTTCTCGCGCGACCGTCAGAATCAGAACGAGGAAGGGGACGAAGATCGCGAACTCGCCCGACCCTCACAGTGCGAACGAATGAGAATGTCTTCCGCGCCAGA
Source organism: uncultured Bifidobacteriaceae bacterium (assembly GCA_964574525.1). Taxonomy (GTDB): domain Bacteria; phylum Verrucomicrobiota; class Verrucomicrobiia; order Limisphaerales; family JADLHS01; genus WYBW01. The sequence goes on along the minus strand of CAZNOE010000009.1, from coordinate 15,549 downwards.
TACGGAATTGGCACGAACAGCAACGCTACCACTCTCGCGGAGTGGATTGCCTCCCACCCAACGAACTTTTACGCGCTCACCGAACGAGCCGGAAGATTGATTGAAGAGAAGAAATTTCAGGAAGCCAAAGCGCCGTTGCAAAAACTGGTTGAGCTTTATCCAGCGCAGGCAGGCGGAGACAGCGCCTATGCGGTGCTGGCCGTCGTGCATCGCGCGCTGGGCGAGACGAATGCGGAACGACAGGCCCTCACCCAACTCGCAGAAAAAGACGATGCGGCAGCCGATGCCTATCTGCGACTGATGGAACTCGGTACCGCCGCGCAGGATTGGCCCGCGGTGGCGCAAAACGCACAGCGTTATCTGGCGGTGAATCCGTTGGTGCCGTCGCCGTATCGTTTTCTGGCGCAAGCCAGCGAGCGCACCGGAGAAACTCAACCGGCGATTGGCGCTTACCGCGCCTTGTTGCAACTTGATCCGCCGGACCCCGCGGAAACGCACTTCCGCCTCGCGCAATTGCTCGACCGCTCCGGCGATCCCACCGCGCGTCGGCACGTGTTGCAGGCATTGGAAGAAGCGCCTCGCTATCGGGCCGCGCTTCAGCTATTGCTGGAGATCAACAAAAAGTCCCCGCAACCGAAAGCGGATGCAGTGCCGACTGCTTTGAAGCCATGAAAAAGCCTGGCCTGATAATCTTGATTTGTTCGCTCGCGTTGGGCGCGGTGCTGGCCCAGCGCCGGGGCGACCGTAGTGGTTATGGAGGCTACGGCCGAAGTCGCTATGGCGAT
>CAZNOE010000009.1:0-14664 GCA_964574525.1 uncultured Bifidobacteriaceae bacterium | reverse complement strand
TTCATTTACATGGTCGAGCCGGGCAGCCTGTATCTGACCGATGAGGAAATCACTGCGTTGCGGAATTACCTGCTCAATGGCGGTTTTCTCTGGCTGGATGATTTTTGGGGTGATTCCGCCTGGGACAACGTGGAGCAGATCATGAAGAAAGTCTTTCGCGACCGCGAGTTCGTCGAACTGCCGCTCACCAATCAGCTCTACCATTGCGTCTTCGACATCAAGGCGAAGGGTCAGGTCCCCAACGTCCGGACCGGAACCTGGAGCGAAAGGACTCACGTCACTTGGGAAGATCACGACGGAGATACCCGAACCGTTCATCACAAGGGAATCTTCGACGACAAAGGCCGGATGATGGTGTTCGCCACTCACAACACGGATAACGGCGATGGCTGGGAGTGGGAGGGCCTTAACCCTTATTACTTCGAGAATTTTTCCGAAAAGATCGCCTACCCGCTTGCCGTCAACGTCGTCTTTTACGTCATGACCCACTGAATGATCGCGCGCTGGAAAACTCTGGTTCTTCGACCGTGGCGACGAACACTGCCAGACGGGAGTAATGAATTCCCTCTCCCCTTCGGAAGGGGAGAGGGTCAGGGTGAGGGGTCTGCCGCGTGCCGCCTTGCTCACGGCGGACAACGGCCAAACTCAGCCCCCTCACCCCGGCCCTCTCCCCCGCCGCGGGGGAGAAGGAGTATTCTCATCGGCCGTGGGTTGGCAAGGCGGACTGACCTCCACGGGAAACGTCGTCGAAGCAAAGTTCTTTTGGTTGGCGCGCTGGCCGCTTTGGCGGCGGGGATATGCATTGCGCAATACGAGCGTGGCAGGGGTCGAGGTGGCTTCCGAGACGGTGGCTACGGGGAAAGCGGTTCGTGGGTCCGGACGGAAGGCAGCGGTTGGGTGAACGAAGACACTGTTCGGACAGCGCGTGAGACGGTTTCGCACAGTACGGGCACACCGAACTGGACGAACGCACCCGGCTTCGAGCAGGACGTATTCACTTTCACGCGCGTCCTTTTCAAAACGAACCCGCGGGCTGTAAGAAGCTGGGGTTGGGGCGGGCGAACTCTGGGCTGGTGGGTTGATTATCCGGACGCCGACTTGAATTTTTCCTATCGCCTCCAGCAGATGACTTCCCTGAAAGTTGATCCCGACTGCCGTGTGCTGAAGCTGACCGATCCCGGGCTGACCGATTATCCGCTCATCTACATGGAGCACGCGGGATACATGGAGTTGCGGGACCAGGAGGTTGACGCGCTGCGCAAGTATTTGCTCAACGGCGGGGCACTTTTCGTAAACGATTTCTGGGGCACGCCGGAATGGGAAGGGTTTGAAGCGCAAATGAAACGCGTTCTGCCGGGCCGCTCGTGGAGCGAACTGCCGATGACCGATCCGTTGTTTCATTGCATTTGTGAGCTCAAAGGCCCGATGAACAATCTCCAGGTGCCGACCAAGCAGTTCTGGAATCGCGACTACGATCCGCGCGATCCGGGATCGCCCTTGCAACGCGTGTTTCGCGGCGAAGGCTCGGAAAACATGCACGTCCGTGTCTGGCTGGACGACAAAAAGCGCCCCATGATCATCGTCATCCACGACAGCGACATCAGCGACGGCTGGGAGCGCGAAGGCGAGGACCTCGACTACTTCGAGAAGTTTTCCGAAAAGATTTCGTATCCGCTTGGCATCAACATCGTTTTTTACTTAATGACACACTGAATGAACACACTCGCAGAACCCACAACCGAACAAACAGTCGCTCCCGTGACTCCAAGCGAACGAGAAACTGTCGAGCGCCTCACCACTGGCCGATCCCAGATCGAGGCGGAACTCGGCAAGGTCATCGTCGGCCAGAAGGACGTGATCGAGCAACTCTTGATTGCGCTATTCGCCGGCGGGCATTGTTTGATCACCGGCGCGCCGGGCCTGGCCAAGACGCTCCTCGTCAAATCCATCGCGCAGATCTTCCATCTTAAGTTCCAGCGCATTCAGTTCACACCCGACCTTATGCCGGCGGACATTACGGGCACGGAGATTCTGCAGGACACGGGCGATGGACGGCGAATGGTTTTCGTGCGCGGCCCGGTGTTTGCCAACATCATCCTCGCCGACGAAATCAATCGCACGCCGCCGAAAACGCAGGCCGCGCTGCTCGAAGCCATGCAGGAACATCAAGTCACCGCCGCCGGCGTTCGCCATGTGCTGGAGGAACCGTTCTTCGTGCTCGCCACGCAAAACCCGATTGAGATGGAAGGCACTTACCCGCTGCCCGAAGCGCAACTCGACCGCTTCATGTTCAATGTGGTGATGGACTACCTGCCCGAGGATGAGGAGGTCGCCGTGGTCACGCGTACCACTGCCGGAGCACCCGCGCTCATTGAGCCGCTATTCACCGGCGAAGACGTGCTCCGCTTTCATGACATCGTGCGCAAGGTGCCCATCGCCGAGGAAATCGTCCGTTACGCCGTGAAACTGGCCGCCGCTTCGCGCCCGCATCAGGACGGTGCGCCGGACTTCATCAACGAATGGGCCAGTTGGGGCGCCGGCACGCGCGCCGGACAATTCCTCGTGCTCGGCGCCAAGACCCGCGCGCTCCTGAAAGGCCGGGCGCATGTGACGGTGGATGACATTCAGACTCTCGCTTACCCCACGCTCCGGCACCGCATCCTGCTCAATTACCGCGCCGAAGCGGAAGGCGTCAATGTGGAGAACGTCACCAAGCGGCTCCTGGAGACGATCAAATCGCCCATTCAATGAAACATCCAACATCGAACATCCAACATCCGACGCCCAACCGTGAAGGCCGGGCACTGAATGGTTGCGCTCGCTGCAACTCATTGGATGTTGAGCGTTGGATGTTCGAGGTTGGATGTTCATTCGCTGCTTTCCCCCGCTTCTCATGTTAGCCGCCGCCAAAACCTCCTCCTTCCCCGCCGCCTCGCTCATTGATCCGCAGGCGTTGATGAGCATTCGCAATCTCGAGATGCGCGCGCGCGTCGTCGTCGAAGGCTTTTGGAACGGCATTCATCGCAGTCCTTATCACGGCTTCTCCGTCGAGTTCAGCGAGTACCGCCAATACACGCCCGGCGACGATCCGCGTTATCTCGACTGGCGCGTGTTCGCCCGCAGCGACCGCTACTTCATCAAAAAGTTCGAGGACGAGACCAACCTCCGCTGCCACCTGCTCGTGGACAACAGCCGCTCCATGAGCTACGGCTCGCGCGGATATTCCAAGGCCCAATACGCCGCGACGCTCGCCGCGACGCTCGCCTACTTCCTTTATCTCCAAGGCGACGCCGTGGGCTTGCTCACGTTCGACGAACAGATTCGTGAGTACCTGCCCGCGCGCCACCGGACGGGACACTTGCGTCACCTGATGCTCGCGCTGGAAAAACCCGCGGGCGGCAAAGACACGAATCTCGCGGCGCCGCTCAAGCGCATCGCGGAGATTGTCCGCAAACGCGGCGTGATCGTGTTGTTATCTGATTTTCTCGCTCCCCTCGAACACCTGCAGGCGGACCTCCTCGCCATCACCGCGGGTGGTCACGAGATGATCCTGTTCCAGGTGTTGGACCCGGCGGAACTGGCCTTCGAGTTTGGCGAGTCCGCGATGTTCCAGGATTTGGAATCGGGCCGAACGCTATTTATTGATCCCACCACGGCCCGAAAGGAATATCAGCGCCAACTCGAAGCCCACTGCGCCGGCTTGCGCGCCACGTGTCAGCGGCTCGGCATCGCCTATCATCGCCTCGCCACCGATCGGCCGCTGGAACTGACCCTGTTCGACTTCATGCGCGAACGAATGCAGCGCCGTCGCAAAGTCCAGCATGTCGGTCGCTACGCAACCGGGAGACGCGCATGAGTTTTCTCGCGCCACTTTTTCTGCTCGGTGGACTGGCGATTGCGCTCCCGGTGATCTTTCATCTCATCCGGCGCACGACGAAAGACCGGACGGTCTTCAGTTCGCTGATGTTCCTGATGCCCACGCCGCCGCGCCTCACACGCCGCAGCCGGCTCGAGCATATTCTTCTGCTCGTGCTGCGCTGCTTGGTGCTCTGTCTGTTGGCCCTCGGCTTCGCGCGCCCCTTCATCAAAAAGGCCATCAGCGACGACACACCTTCTGCCGGAGCGAAACGAATCGTCGTGCTCGTGGACACCAGCGCGAGCATGAGGCGTGCGAATCTCTGGACCGATGCGCGCGACAAGGCTGAATCACTTCTCCGCAAGACTTCATCGGCAGATCAGGTGGCGCTGTTCACATTCGACCGGCAACTGACTCCGCTCGTGACCTTCGAACAATGGAACGCCGCTCCGAGCGGTGAGCGCGTGGCATTGGCCGCGGGACGGTTGAAAGAAACCTCGCCCGGTTGGTCAGCCACGCATCTGGGCAATGCACTCATCAGCGCCGCCGAGACGCTCGCGGACAATGAGGGCAAACCGGCGACCGGCCCGCGTGAAATCGTGCTCGTCAGCGACCTTCAGGAAGGCAGCCAACTGGATCAACTTCAAGGTTACGAATGGCCGAAGGGAATCACGGTGTCGGTTGAATCGCTCAAAGCCAGGCCCGCGAGCAACGCCGGACTTCAACTCGTCACGGACTCGGACGACGCCGATCCGAAAGCCAGCGCCAACGTGCGCGTGCGTGTCAGCAACGCAGCGGATTCGAAACGCGAGCAGTTCAAAATCGGTTGGGCGGGAGCGGATGGGCGCAGCTTCGTCGGCGAACCGGCAAATGTTTACGTGCCGCCTGGCCAAAACCGCATTGTGTCAGTCGCTTCCCCTGCGACTAACGTCGCGGTGAACGGGATCGTTCTGCAGGGCGACGACGAGGATTTTGACAACACAGTTTTTGTGATTCCGCCGGAGACAGCGCGACCAGTCGTCGTTTATCTCGGCAGCGATTCGGAGAAGGACGCGCGACAGCCGCTTTACTTTCTCCAGCGCGCGTTCCAGGAAACGCGACGACAGGCGGTTCAAGTGTTGGTTCGCCCGCCTGCGACGCCCCTCACAGAAGCCGAGGCGAAGACCGCTGCGCTTTTCGTCGTCACCGATGCGCTGCCCGAACCGCAGGCGAAAGCGCTGCACGATCAAGTCGCGGCGGGAAAGACGATTCTCTTTGCGCTGAAAAGCCAGGCTGCGTCTCCGACGCTCGCCCGCCTACTGAACCTGGACAGCCTTGCCGTCGAAGAAGCCCGCCCGGACAACTACGCGATGTTCGCGGAAATTGATTTTCGCCATCCGCTATTCTCGCCATTCGCGGATCCACGCTTCAGCGACTTTACGAAGATTCATTTTTGGAAGTATCGCCGACTCGATGCGACAACGATCCCCAACGCTCGCGTCGTAGCGAAGTTCGACAGCGGCGATCCGGCCGTGTTCGAAGCGCCCGTCGGCAAAGGCCGCGTCATTGTGCTGACTTCAGGCTGGCATTCCGACGACAGTCAGCTCGCTCTTTCGACAAAGTTCGTTCCGCTGCTTTACTCGGCGCTCGACTACAGCGGCGCGGCTTCGCCTCCACCCGAGCAGTATCGTGTCGGCGATGTAGTGCCGTTGGCCAGTTCCCCTCCTGGGAGGGGTCAGGGGTGGGTTGTTCGCACACCCGACGGTTCGGAGTTGAATTTATCCTCCGGTGAAACGAATTTCTCCCGCACCATGATGCCTGGAATTTACAGCATGGCCTCGCAGCCGCCGAAGCGTTTCGCCGTCAACCTGGATCCTGGCGAGAGCCGCACCGCCCCGTTGCCGGTGGATGAGTTCGAGCGACTCGGCACGCCGATGGCGCATGCCTCCGCAACCGTCGCTCATGAAGCGGCGCGCAAGGTCCAGCTTCAGACCGCCGAGTTGGAGGGCCGCCAAAAGCTATGGCGCTGGTTCATCGTCGCGACGCTCGCGGTCCTTTTGATGGAAACCTGGCTGGCTGGCCGCACTGCGCGCCGGTTGGTCATACCTGGAGAAGCCACAACATGATGCATCCATTTTTACGAATCCGCCTTCAGCGCGTCGTTGATCGCCGGCGGCGTTTTCGACTCTCGTGCAAACTCGCCAGTTGCTGGGCCGCGGCTGGGTTACTGGGCCTCGTGCTGATTGCGATCCAACGGCAAAGCGGCTGGGCCTCGTCACTCGCGCTGCCGGTAATCGCGGCGCTGGGCGTTGTCGCCGCCATCATCGTCGCGCTCCGACATCGGAGGACCGAGCCGGATTGGCGGCAACTCGCAGGAGAGCTCGAAACGCGCCACCGCGATCTCGACGGCTTGCTTCTTACCGCCGTCGAACAGGAATCCAAACCCGGCAGCGAACTCAATTATTTGCAGGAACGCCTCGTCCAGGAAGCCATCCGGCACGATCAGCGCAAAGATTGGGCTGGACTCATCCCGCAATCCCGCCTCACGACCGCGCGCGTGGCGCACCTGCTGGCGCTGGTTTTGTTCGGATTCGTGCTCCTGGGATTGCGCACGACCGGAGGACACAAACTGCTCGCCAAGGTTGCAGAAAAAACTGGAATCACGGTGACGCCAGGCGATGTGAGCATCGAGCGCGGCAACAGTCTCGTGGTTCTGGCCCGCTTCGGCGGCAGGTTGCCGGTGACGGTTGATCTCGTGGTGAGCGACGCGCCTGAAACCAGCCGCCGCATTCCGCTGGTCAAGAGTTTGGCTGATCCGATGTTCGGCGGCAGCGTGCCGGAGGTCGCGAGCAATCTGGTTTATCACGTCGAATATGCCGGCCAAAAGACGCGCGACTTCAAGGTGACCGTATTCGAGCATCCGCGACTCGAGCGGTCGGACGCGGACCTGACGTATCCCGATTACACCGGCCAGGCGGCGAAGCAAATCAAGGACACACGCCGGTTGAGCGCCGTCGAAGGTTCGCATCTCGACCTGACTCTCCAACTCAACAAGCCAGTCGTCTCAGCGCGTCTCGTCGCGAAGGACAATGATAAGAACGCGATTACGCTGCTCGTTGAGACGAATCGCGCGGTTGCCGAGCTGAAGGAATTCCCTCTCGCCGTGAGCCAGACCTATTACCTGCAACTGGTGGACGCCGACAATCGGACGAACAAGGTGACCGCGCAATTTGTTTTCGAAGTGCTGAAGAATCGCGCGCCGGAACTCAAGCTCGCCTCGCCGCGCGGTGATGTTCGTCCGTCTGCGCTCGAAGAGGTTTCGTTCGAGGGCACGGTCTGGGATGACTTCGGTGTGCAGGCTTACGGGCTGGCATACAGTCTGGTTGGCCAGGAGTTGAAGTTCATCGAATTGGGCCAGACCGTTGCCGCCAAGGAAAAGCGCAACTTCCAGCGCGTGCTTCGCCTCGAAGACCTCGGCCTCGAAGCGGACCAACTCCTGTCGTGGTTCGTGTGGGCCGACGACATTGGGCCGGACGGACAGCCACGTCGCACGACGGGCGACATGTATTTCGCCGAAGTCCGTCCTTTCGAAGAAATCTTCCGTGAAGGTCAGGGAATGGAAGGACAATCGGGGGAGCAACAAAGCGGTCAACAAGCCAACCGCACTGCCAAGCTCGCTGAATTGCAGAAACAGATCATCAACGCCACGTGGAAGTTGCAACGCGAACACGGTGGCAGCTCAAGCCTGACGAAGGAGCGCCGGCCTCCGGCCCGGCCCGAAACCGAAAAGCGCAATCCACCGACGAGCGGTTTGCGGAGCGAAGAGTCCGGGGTACCAACGAGTGCTTCAGAATCTCCTCCCTCTCCCCCGCCGACGGGGGAGAGGGCCGGGGTGAGGGGGCCGCACACGTCGCAAACTGCCGCCGTATCTGAAATTGCGCAAACCCAACCCCTCACCCTGACCCTCTCCCCTTCCGAAGGGGAGAGGGAATTCTCCTCTGCCGCTGCAACCGCGGCTGGATCGCTCGCAAACCACGCGCGACTGCGCGCAAGTCCTTTGCCCCAGTTCGCAGGACAGCGTTCACCGCAGCCATCCGAACCAGCGTCGTCTCCAAAGGGCGGACGCAGAGCTCAGGAGAAACCTTCCGTTCCGATCAAAGGTGTGCAGTACGAAAGCGACGCAGTTGTCGTTCTCGATTCTCAGGAACAAGCGCTCGAGCAGGCCGAGGCTACCGCTGAACGTCAACAGGACCCGCGCACCGCCGCTCTCTGGGCGACCGCCACGAAGGAAATGGAAAAGGCTGTCGAACGGTTGCAAGCCGCGACCAATTCACCTGCCAAGCTGGCGGAGGCTCTGGCCGCGGAGCAGGCCGCGTATCAGGCGTTGTTGAAATTGCAACAGCACGAATACCAGGTCACCCGCTCTCGCAATCAGCGCCAGCAGGGCGGCGGCGGCGGCAGCCGCGAGCAACAGATGCAGCGCCAGCTTGAGCAGATGGATTTGACGCAGCAGGAAAACCGTTACGAGACGCAGCGCCAGGCGCAGGCGCCGCAGAACGCCGAGCGCCGCGAGCAGTTGCAGGTGATGAATCGCTTGCAGGAACTCGCGCGGCGCCAACAGGACTTGAACGAACGGCTCAAGGAACTTCAGACCGCGTTGCAGGAAGCGAAGACCGAACAGGAGCGCGAGGAAATCCGCCGCCGGCTGAAACGCCTTCAGGAGGAAGAACAACAGATGCTCGCCGACGTGGACGAAGTGCGCCAGCGGATGGACCGGCCCGAAAACCAGTCGCGCATGGCCGAGGAGCGAAAACAGTTGGAACAAACGCGCGAGGACGTGCAGCGCGCCGCGGAGGCGGCGAGCCAGGGTTCCCCTTCGCAAGCCCTCGCCTCGGGCACGCGGGCGCAGCGACAGTTGCAGGAACTCCGCGACCAGATGCGCAAGGAGAACTCCAGCCAGTTCTCGGACGACATGCGCGAGATGCGCTCGGAAGCCCGCGAACTGGCGCGCCAGCAGGGCGACATCCTCAACAAGATGCAGGAGGAAAATCGCAGTGCGCGCAAATCGCTTTCCGATTCCGGCGACCGCGAGGAACTGGTCAAGCGTTTGGCGCAGCAGAAGGAGCGCATGACGAATCTCGTCGAGCGCGCCACACAGGTGTCGCAGGAAGCCGAGACCGCCGAGCCGCTGTTGTCGCGGCAGCTCTACGACACGGTGCGCAAGTTCAGTCAGGACAGCGGCAAGGGCGTCAAGGACGTGCAGGACGATTTGCTGAGTCGCGGCATCATGACCCGCGGGCTTTACGAGAAACTGAATGAGGCCTCGGAGCAGGATGGAGCGAAGCTGATGGAGGCGACTTCGGAAATGTTGCGCCAGGATTTTCTGCCGCAGGCGCGAGGGATTGGGCAACGCGCGCAGGCGAACATCAACGACCTCAAGCGCGGCGTCGAGCGCGCGGCGGAAAGCGTGCTCGGTGACGACACCGAGGCCTTGCGTCTCGCGCAACAGCAACTGGATCAACTGACTGATCAGTTGCAGCGCGAGATGGCGCAGGCGGAAGGTGGATCTCGAGGCACGAATCAATTGCTTGGCTGGGAAGCGGAAGCGAATGGCAGGCAAGGAACGAATAGTCTGGCGGCAAGTGGCGGTCGGCAGCAGGGGCGGGAAACAAATCAGCGGTCAGGAGAAACAGCACAAGCTGATGGCCAGAACCAGCAAGGCGCTGAGCGACCGGAAGGTCAGCAGAATTCTGGGCAGCAGGGAAAGCCGCAGCAATCGCAAGGCGAACAAGCGTCGTCCGGACAGCAAGGCCAGCGCTCCGAAACAAATCAACAAGGTCAATGGCAGCAGCCGGGCCAGTCTGCGGAAGGACAAGGCCGCCAAGGCGAGCAGGCACAATCCGGTCAGGCGGGTCAAGGCGGCAGGACTGCCCGCGATGGAGCGCAACGCGGCGGGGCACGTGATGGCAGACAAAACGTCAACAGAGGAGGCGATGACCGCGGAGGCTACGGCGGCGGCGCTTGGGATTTTGATAGGATTCTGAATCCAGACACTGGACGGATCGCGGGGCCGATCATCACGGGCGATGACTTCGCGCCATGGTCGGAACGTTTGCGCGACGTGGAGGAAATGATTGACCTTCCTGACTTGCGGAATGATGTCGCCGCCGCCCGCGAGCGCGTCCGGCTGATGCGCCAGGAGTTCAAACGCGATTCCAAGAAGCCAGACTGGGCCGTTGTGCGATTGCAGGTGATCAAGCCGCTCGTCGAAGTGCGCGACCGTATCGCCGAGGAACTGGCGCGCCGGCAATCCACCGACTCGCTCGTGCCCATTGACCGCGATCCCGTGCCGAACCGTTACTCTGAATTGGTGCGGCGGTATTACGAGGAACTGGGGAAGGACAAGTAACGTGGGAGGTACTTCGCTCAAATGAAACCAACTGTCGTGTCTTTCTTTTCAGGCGCTCTGGGGCTTGATCTAGGGCTTGAACAGTCCGGATTTGAACTGGCCGCCGCAGTTGAATGCGATCCCGTTGCTGTCAAAACAATCGCGCTGAATCAGCACCGTTTTCGGGCGCCCAAGACGCTTGTCATTAAAAAAGCTCTGACTTCTAGAAATGTTTCGGCAGTCTGTAAGAGAATCGTTTGCGAAAAAAAGCTGAGCGAGGTAACGATTCTTGCGGGCGCGCCGCCCTGTCAACCGTTCAGCACGGCAGGCAAAAGACATTCGGTTCGTGACAATCGCGGAAATGGTTTCGACATATTGACGAAAGCCGTCCGCTACCTACGACCCAGATTCTTCGTCATCGAAAATGTAAGAGGCGTGCTGTCTGCCGCACAGAAACATCGGCCTCTAGCAAAGAGAGGTCCCGGATTTCCAGCGCTCTCAAACGAAGAGGAACACGGCTCTGCGTTTCGACATTTGTTGAAGCATTTGGAAAAGCTAGCGGGTGATCTTGGATACTGTGTCAGCTGGGGAGTATTGAATGCTGCCGACTTCGGCGTCCCTCAATCCCGAGAACGCTTGATAATAATCGGGTCAAGGGACGGCTGGTTCGTTTGGCCGACGCCGACCCACTCAGAATTCGATTTGAACGGGGCAAAGTGGCCAACCGTAAAAGATGCACTGAAGGAATTGCCGAAGGACGGTGATTCGTTTATCCGGTTCAATTCCAAAGTTAAAGAATATCTGCGGTCAATCCCGGCTGGCGGCAACTGGCGTTCTTTACCAAAGCGGGCACAAGTACGGGCGATTGGGTCCGCATACAAGTCATGGGGCGGGCGTTCGGGGTTTTTGAGGCGGGTTTCTTGGGATACGCCTTCACCTACCATCACAAACAGCCCTCTGGCAAAAGCCACGATGCTTGCGCATCCGACAAAGTCACGACCGCTTACCGTGCGTGAATGTGCGAGGCTCCAACAATTCCCAGACGACTGGAAATTCAGTGGCACCACGAGCGCGCAATACCGACAGGTCGGAAATGCAACCCCGGTTGGGCTTGGCGCAGCCGTCGGAAAGGCTATTGCTGGAGCTATTCTCAAGAAGGTTTCAAAACGATACCGTGGAAAGCTTTATTGTGCCGACGCCGACCTGCTTCAGCGAATGATAGACCGCCCGAAAACAACGTTAAATCCCGTGCGGATGCGAAAGATTAAAGATGCGCAAAAGACGAAACGATGGATGAATGGGGCTAGCAGTCGGTCAGGTTTCAAGCGCTTTAACTCTATGCAGCCCCTAGGAATGCCGCCGCCAATCTAATGCATGGATAAAGTCCTCAAAAGAATTCTTGGCGGAAATTCCTTCTCCGGTGTTTCAGAAATGCGTTCGCGAATAATGTCATCCATTCGCGGCAAGCGGAACCGGTCCACCGAACAAACCATGCGTATGCTTCTGACGCGTAGCGGTGTTCGTGGTTGGAAACTTCAAGCGCAAAACTTGCCCGGAACTCCAGACTTCTACTTTCCGGAACGAAAGGTCGCCTTGTTCGTTGATGGATGCTTTTGGCATGGTTGCCCGAAGTGTGGGCATATTCCCAGAACACGCAGTAAATTCTGGCGCGCCAAAATCCAACGTAACAAGAAGCGTCATGCACGAGTCGCGCGCCAATTGAGGCAACAGGGTGTTCGCATGGTACGGATTTGGGAACATTGTTTGAATTCGACACCCTCCCAGCTTCAAACACTTAAGCGACTTCGAGAAATCCTATGAGCGCAAAGTCCGCCGTTCCGTCCATCGACATCAGCGACATTACACCGGTCGAGCAGTGGTTTCACAACGAGCTGATACCAGTGTACCCAACGGAAATAGCCTTTGAGCAAATTACGTACTGGCCTGAGAATTTCAGAACAGCACTTGATTTTGAACTCCTTGCCCAAGAGAAGGAAAAACCCCTTGCAGAACTCACGGTTGATGAAATTACGGATTACTTGGTCAAGCGGAAGCTCAAGCTGTCTGACCTCGCCGCATCGATCAGGAGAAACGGGGTGCGGGTGCCCATAATAGTTCTCTCGGATGGCACGCTCTTAGACGGCAACCGTCGTTTTTTTGCGTGCGCCTACCTGAAGAAAAAGGCGGTTGAGAAAGAGCAGCCACGCCCGCCAGTCCTAGATCGAATTCCGGTTTGGGTAATCAAAACCAAAGACATTGATGCGAGAAGGAAAACCAAGATTCTCGCGGAGATGAATTTTGTGGCCGATCTGAAGATGGACTGGCCAGATTCAGTTAAAGCGCGATGCGTTGCTGAGCTGTACGAGCGTTGCCGAAAGGAAAAGAAAAGCGCCGATCAGGCATTTGAAGAAATTCACGATCTGTACGGCGTGGATACGGCCACCGCGAAAGCCTATATCGAGACAGTTCATCTCACCGCCAAATTCGTGGCAAGCGGACACCTAACACACAGAGATAAACACCGAGAAATTGTTCAGAGGAAATTTGTGTACTTTTGGGAATTTCGAAACAAAGGCATGGGTGGAGCTGGAGCGTTAGACGCCAAGAAGGATTTGCCCATGGTGCGCCAACTGTTTTTTAAGATGATGGCGAATGCCAGGTTGGACAATCTCAAGCAAGTCGAACCCATGATATGGGCGAGAAGTCATGACTACGAATGGAACCTTCTCGTCTCCTCAGGCGGGAGTAAAATCAACCAGGTGGAAGCGCTCTATAAGGAGGAGAAAGCAATCAAGTCCGCCGAGGAGAAAATAAAGGGTTTCCATCGGTGGGTGCAAAAATTGGACCCGTCACAACTAACGCAGGCTGCCCGTGATTTGCTTAAAGATGTAGCGAAACTCTGTCAAAAGACTGCGGACGAGTAATCCACCCATGAAGTCTCCAACCTTGATCGCTTTCATGGGGCCGAAGTCCCAAACGGGCACAGCCGTGCGCGAAGAGGCCGCGCGTTGCAATCTTTCAATCGAAGTCCCAGAGAATGCTGACGGCTGGAATACTCTGGTAGCGAGGGTTCAAAAGGAAAATATCTTGGTCGTTCTTCCCGTGTGGAATTCACACGAGGGAGAAATAACTAACTCTCGCGTTATCGAGTTGTTGATGGAGGGGAAAGCCACCCTCCACAAGTTGTGGCCAAAGCAAATCGAATTCGAATGCGTTACGCGAGGGAAAGATGAGAAACGCATACGCACGGTCATTTCAGTTCCCGTCGCGCAAACGCAGTGCAGCGCCTTCATCAAACGACTTAACGCCAAGTTCATCGACGGCGGTTCGACTGTTCAATCTTATGCTCGGTTTGTGGAGGATGCGACGATCGACGCGGTTTTGTGTGTTCCCGGAACGGGCAAGCAGCCATTCGTCATTTATCATCCGAACGCAGCGAACGATGTGAACTTCACGACATTCGCCATCATCGGGAACGTCATCACTCGTGACTGGGTAAAGGAGTGGGGCGCGATGTCGCGTTTTTTCCGTCCGATTGTTTGTTCCGTTGCGGCGGTCGAGCTCTCATTGTTTTCAGTCACGTCAGATGAAGATCAAACTCTGTTCTTCAACGAACTGACGTCTGCCGTAAGGAATTCTGCCGACCTCCCGCGAATTCTTTTCGCAGCCCGACGGGCGCCCGACCGTTGTGGTTTGATTGTTGAATCGGAACTCGCGCAGCTTCCTGAGAGTATCGTGTCCGAAGATGGATACACGTCGGAAATAAAGATTCTGCCGCGCATAGGCAGCGGCCCAGAGAGATATGGTCGCCGAGTCCACGAGTTTTTAATCCAAAGATTTCCGAGCACGTTGATGCATCCGTTCGTGCGCCATGTCGGAACAAAGCCATGCTTCTTCGCTTGCCCGGCGCTCGGAATGCTGACCCACGGTTACGATTTAACGGTTGTGGAGCCAGTCGTCCGCCGCTACATCGCAAAGTGGTTCCAACTTGTTGATGACGGGCTGGCCTGCACAAACCAGGAAAGGAAGTTTTTCGAAAAATATCGCAAGGCCTACTACGAGCGCGCTGAGAGCTTTTTTGATTTCGTAACAGTCTGAAATTTATGACACTGCGGTGTTGAATGTTCGCTTTTGAATCGTGATGTTTGTTGCCTCCCTCACATTCTCCAGTTGGAACTGGCTCTGGCCTGCGGCGGGCGCATTGTGCGTCGCGCTTTTGCTCCTGATTTGGAATTACCGCGCCGCTCCGCGAGGAATCGTGCGCTGGGTGTGCCTTGGCCTGAAGCTGCTCGGCCTGGCGGCGCTCGCGTTGTGTTTGCTGGAGCCGCTGTGGTCCGGGCAACGCGCCAAGCCCGGGGCGAACCTTCTGGCCATCGTCGCCGACAACAGCCAGGGCATGCAGATCAAGGACCGGGGCGAAACGCGCAGTCGCGGCGAGTTG
>CAZNOE010000008.1:0-31094 GCA_964574525.1 uncultured Bifidobacteriaceae bacterium | reverse complement strand
CAGAATTTCAATTTCACAGAGAAACAAAACCGGAAAACGGCGCCAGAAGCAACAATGTTGTTACCGATTACTGTTGCGCACCAGTGCCGGTCACCAGTTCAAACTTCGGATCGACTTCCAATTTAAAATCTTTGAAACGCACTTCGGTCGGGCCGCCGGCATGGACCTGCAACCCAATGATGCCGCGCCGCGCGACCTGCGGGTCATCGAGGTCCACGCACAGGTTGCCATTGATCGCCGTGCGGATTTTGCTGCCGACCGCGACGATTTCGTAGATGTTCCAATCATTGGTTTTCACGAACGCTTCGCCGGATTTGTTCCAAAGCAGAGTGCGCCCATTCTCTTCGTAGAGTTTGCCCCACCAACCGGCGCCCGCGTCCGCCTGGCAGCCTTTCATTTCGTATTCGCCAAACGGTTCGCTGCGAAACTGAATGCCGCTGTTCGCCGGGTTGGGAGTGAGCTTCATCTTGCACACGAGACGGAAATCGCTGAGCACGAGCTGGCTCTTTAAGAACTCATTATGTTTCAGCCCAGCTTCGGTCTTGCCGACGATTTCACTGTTTTCCACTTTCCAGAGTTCAGTGTCGCCTTCCCAGTTGGAGAGGTCCTTGCCGTTGAAGAAGAATCCGACTGTCTCGGGCGTGCCGAGGAGTTGCGCCTGGCCGGGCGAGCGAAGGTAATAAATCAAATCGCGGACTTCCTGATCCTGCAACGGCGCCAGCAAAGCCTCCGGCATCATGGAGAGCTGACTCTGCTGGACCGAATCAATTTCGTTGCGCGCGAGCGTCACCGTTTCGTTTGCCGTCGCCACGGTGAGGGATTTTTCGTTTTGCTCTTTGACGATGCAGGTGAGCACCCGCCCGTCTTTCGTCTCAATGGTTGAGGCGCGATAGTCGTTTGGGATGACCGCGTTGGGGTCAACGATGTTCTGCAAAATGTAATCGAGGTCGCCGCGATTCGAGCCGGTGAGGTCCGGACCGACTTTTCCGCCGGCGTTGAACAACGTGTGGCATTGGTGACAGATTTTTGTGAAGACGACGCGGCCGCGCAATGCGTCGCCGGGCTGCGAACCGCCGGCCCGGTAGATGGCCCGATACTTTTCAATCTCCTGCTGTTTGTCCGCCGTGCTGTCGCGCGCCACACCCCAGACCTTCGTGAGGAGCGCGTCAATCCCGGCGTTCTTCAAGTTGCGCAACTGGCGGACCAACTCAGCGGTAATTTCCTTGGATGCGATCTGGCTTTGTCCGACGGCAGTAAGCAGAGCATTCGCGTAAGTGGTACGCGAGGCCAGCGTGTTCAACGCATCGCGCTTTTCGGAGACGCTGAGGGCGTTGTACGTCGAAAGAATCGCGGCGGGAGTTTGCGGATCATCGAACGCGGCGAGGCCGCGTAACGCCGCACCGCGCAGATTGGCATCGTTCAACAATCCTTGAAGAATTGGCGGCAGCTCGGGCGCTTTTGTTTGCAATAAGGAATCGAGCGCCGTGCGTCGCGCACTGATATCCGCGGAGGTATCCGTGAGCGTTTTCTTGAGCGACGCCAATGCTCCAGCGCTGCCGAACGTGAGCGAGAGCGCCTGCACTTTCGCGCGAATTTCGGCGTTGGCGCTCGCGCTCAATCTCGCTTCCACAATTTCCCATCCTTTTGGCATCGCGACTTTCCGCTGACCTTTGAGCGCTCCACTCAGTCCGTTTAGGATGTCGAGGCAATGTGCTTCCTGCATCTGGCTGGAACTTCTGTTGTTCTGTTCTGCGGGCACGATGCCGGCAGCTCGTTGAAGCGCTTCCGTGATCGCGGCGAAGGCTTCGAGAGTGTTCAACGCTCCGATGCGGCGGACGGTGAACTCGAGGATTTTCGGGAGTTTAGCCTTCTCGGCGAGCGCGAGTGCGCGGTTGAAATCCTTAGTGCCGAATGGCTCGGCGGCATACCAGATCATGAGCGGCAGGTTATGGTCGTTCGCATCCTCGGCATGTTGTGTCAGGGCTTCAATCACTTCCCAGCGATCATCAATCGGCAGGCGTTGCATGGCCGCGGCGAGGTAGAGGCGAACGACGGGTGAATCGTCTTCACGAGCGAGGCGGGCGAATTCTTTCAAAACTTCTGGGGAAATCTTTTTGTCCTCACAAAGTAGTTGAACAGCCCATGCGCGCACGTATTCATTAGCTCGACGCAAAGCGTACGTCGGATGGAATGAACCGCCGCTTACATGCGATGTCCACAACCAGCGAAGTTTTTTATCTGGGTCATACCCGGGAGGTTCTGGCGGTATGCGTCCTGCAACTTTAGCTCCCAGCGTTGAGTCCTTCTGAGCGCGCTCCTGTAGAATCCGGCGGGCGTGACGACCGGACCAATCGTTTCGGTCAATTGCCAATTGAATCAGATCTTGATCGGAAATCTTTTGGAGATCTACTTTCGCAAATTTCGGCTCGCCGTAACTAACTTTGAAAATGCGCCCGTTCGACCGGTCGTGACCATTGACGTCATTGTGGTGGCATTCGTTCTTGTCGTACCAATCAATCATATAAACGGCGCCGTCCGGGCCGGATTGCAGGTTGATGATTTGCGACCATTTGTCGTTGAAGTTGATGAAGTCCGCCCCGTGATGACCCACAAAACCGGAACCGGCCCGCTCGGGAATGTCCATGTTGATCCGCGCGCCATGGATGTTGTTCATGAAAAATTTTCCGCGATACTCCACAGGCCAATTGTCGCCTTGATAAACCATCATGCCCGCGTGCGCGTGACCGCCGCCCACAGCGCCAGAGCGCGCGTTGCCAGCGTGCGGGCCTTTGTTGCCGGCATAGTGGACATGGTCGGCAACCGTTTTGATGTCTTCATAAACGTACGGGAAGATCGGTTTGCGGCTGCCCTGTTCACGGTGCCTTTCGTTGCGCCCAGTCTCGTCGGCGTTGATGGCATAATGTTCGCCGCCCTGCCGCTCGTAACGGCCACCTTGAATCATGTGCCAGAGGTGCGGAATGACACAGGCTTCGATCCAACATTGGCCGTGCTCGTCGAAGTCAACGCCCCAGGGATTGCTCGTGCCTTCGGCGAAAACTTCGAAGATTTCCTTGGTGGGGTGATAGCGCCAGACAGCCGCGTCCACCCATTGCCGCTGGCTCTCAGGCGCGCCCGGTTTGCCAACATGCGATGGACAAAAAACTCCGTGACATCCGTACAACCAACCGTCAGGTCCCCACGTAAACGTGTTTAAAGTTTCGTGGGTGTCACGTTTGTAATCCCAACCATCGAGAAGAATTTTTGGTTCGCCTGCCGGCTGGGGATTATCCCAATCGTTGACCGGCACGAACATAAGATACGGTGCGGCGCCGATCCACACGCCACCAAAACCAACTTCAAGTCCGCTAACGAGATTAAGCCGTTCCAGAAAAACCGTGCGCTGGTCGAACTTGCCGTCGCCGTCCGTGTCTTCGAAAATCAGGATGCGATCTCTGCCTTCGCCTTCTTTGGCGCGGATGGGATACGTGTAGGCTTCGGCAACCCAGAGTCGCCCCCGATCATCAATGGCGAAGGCGATGGGCTGTTTCACATCCGGCTCGCCGGCGAAGAGCGCGGCCTTGAAACCAACAGGGAGGGTCATTTCCTTCGCCGCCTGCTCAGGTGAGAGACCGGCGAATTTCACGAGATCGGGTGGGGGCACTTCATTTTGCTTGGCGAGTTTTGCAGGATTGAGCTCGTTGTCGAACTTCGGACGTTCGGCGTGGAACTTGAAATTGTCGAAATTGATGTGCCCCCAGCCGCCACTTTCTTTATCGACGAGGCGAATGAGAATTTCCTTGCCGAGGTGTTCACGCAGATCAACGACGACCGGACGCAGGTTTTCACTGTCGTAACCGGAAACCTTGAAGATGACTATCTGCGTGTCGGCGCGCACGAGTTCGACGCGGGTGTTTTCGTGCGAGCCGCCAGCGACGACAAAGCTCCCAAACGGTTGCGTGACTTTGAACGGCGCGGACGTGAGAGTACCCTGCGGTTTGTCGCCGCTGACTTCAAACGTGCCGATCCAATAATCGCCTTGGTGTTGACTCTTCATGTCACTGCGCCGCGTTCCGACGGTATCACCCCTGATGGGCTGCTTCTCAAACGCGTCGCCCTCTGCGATCCAGTCTTTGAGTGTACCAGTTTCAAAGTCGAGATTGAGCGTGCGCCCTGTCTGATCAAATGGTGATATCGCCTCGACCGTCGCCGCGGAAATTTGACCCACGGTAATCAACAGCGCCAAGCAGACGCTTCCTATCGTAAGGTTTTTTTTCATTGTCTTTCGCAATGACACTTCTCTGAGCGAATTGATCCCAGAAAAAGGTTTGGTGTGCGAGCCTTTATCGAAAGTTTGTCTCAAGTTATTCTGATACCGGTCCGTCGTTTACTGGCGGCCGGGGCAACTTCTGGAAGAATCAAGCTACCGCGGAGCGGCACCAAAGTAGTCGCCTGATTTTTCCGGCTCTTATCGTCAGCTTCGTATTCCGACACTGAGGCATAGGCTAAGCCTCTGGTTCCATTTCGCACGCTGTCGTGCAATTAGAAGCGGCGGACGTTCGTGCCTCGCCATTCGTAGGCCACCGTTTCAACCAGACCATCAGAATGCTGATGTCCGCCGGAGATACGCCGGAAATGCGAGACGCTTGGCCGATCGTAGCAGGGCGTATCTTAATGAGCTTTTGTCTAGCTTCGAGGCGCAAGCTGGGCACGACCGAATAGTCAAAGGAGACCGGGATATCCTTGCTTTCGAGGTTTTTGAATTTATTCACCTCCGCCTGTTGTCGGTCTATGTAGCCCTCATACTTAATTGCAATCTCGACTTGACGAGCGACCTCTCCATCCAGAGCTGCATCCTTCCCTGGCAAGTTCTCGTACGTGATCTCGGGCCGACGCAGTAACTGCGCCAGTGTGTCCGAACCGCACCTGGTTTGTTCGAGTCGTCGGGTCTCTTCAACGATCATCCGCTGCTTTTCTGAAAACTTGCGGTAATTCTGCTCGGGCAGCAAGCCGATTTGATGTCCGAGCTCAGAAAGCCTTGTGTCGGCATTGTCCTGCCGTAACAACAGTCTGTACTCAGCCCTCGAAGTAAACATTCTGTAAGGTTCAGATGTTCCTTTCGTGACAAGATCATCTATCAAGACACCGATATAAGCTTGATCACGCCGGAGGGTGATCAAATCTAAACCGCGCGTTCGCCTAGCCGCGTTAATCCCAGCCATAATACCTTGAGCACCAGCTTCTTCATATCCAGACGTGCCATTGATTTGCCCGGCAAGAAAGAGGTTTCGGCACGTTTTCGATTCCAGTGTGGGAAGAAGTTGTGTGGGAAAAACGTAGTCATATTCGACAGCATAGGCTGGGCGGATAATCTCCGCCGCTTCGCAGCCAATCACAGATCTCACCAGTTCCACTTGAATCTCAAACGGCAGGCACGTTGAAAGACCGTTGATATAGAATTCATCGGTGGTGATTCCTTCAGGTTCTAGGAAAATCTGGTGTCTCTGCTTTCCTGAGAATCTAATTATTTTATCTTCGATAGACGGACAGTATCTAGGCCCAATGCCCTCTATTTTACCGGAATACATTGGTGAGAGGTGAATGTTATCACGAACCAGCTTGGCCGTCGCATCGGTCGTGTAAGTAATAAAGCAGGGAAGCTGACATCCAAGTCGGCTAAGAACCGAATCGCTTGGATATTCAGTACTAGCATGGGATGATCGACCCGGATGATCTTGTTCCACGTGGAACAAGTCATCCTTCCAGAACGTAAAATATGGTATTGGATCGTCGCCTTCTTGGGTTTCTGTTTTCGAAAAGTCAATAGACCGTCGCAATAAGCGGGGCGGAGTCCCGGTCTTCAACCTTCCAAGCTTCAGCCCTACTTCCCTTAATGAAGCTGACAAACCGGTTGCTGCTGGCTCGCCAGCTCGTCCCCCGGGGTTCTGGTCACGTCCGACGTGCATCAAACCACGTAGGAACGTCCCTGTGGTAATGACGATTGTCTTGCCGTGATACTGAACTCCAAAAGTAGTCTCGACTCCGATCACTTCGTCGTGTCTTTGTAGAATGGTGCAAGTTTCACCTTGTTTGACGTCAAGGTTTGGTTGTTTTTCACAAATCCACTTAAGCCTGAATTGATACGTCTTCTTGTCGCATTGTGCTCGTGGCGACCAAACCGCTGGCCCTTTCTTGGTATTGAGCATTCTGAATTGGAGACCCGACATGTCAGCCGCCTTACCCATCTCACCGCCTAAGGCATCAATCTCGCGGACTAAGTGGCCCTTGGCTTGTCCTCCAATTGCCGGATTGCACGACATTTGTCCGATGGTGTCCGCGTTGATGGTTAATAGGAGAACTTGGCTTCCCATACGCGCTGATGCCAGCGCAGCCTCCACGCCCGCATGGCCCGCACCGACGACGATTACATCGTATTCTTTGGGGTAAACGAACATCGCCTATTTCTAAGTTTTGAAGTAGGTTGATTGAAATGGACCGTCGGATGCCAATTTCGTAATCCCATGACTTGGATTCGACGAAAGATGTTCGCATATCTTAAACACATGCTCGAAGTCTTTTTCGGCTCGAATCGATGCGACGATATCTCGGAGTGTCATTGGACATCTGAGGTTTTGTGACAGGCACTCCAAGACACGATTTTGCAAATTGAGCACCGCAACAGCCGCTCTCTTTCCCGCTTCCACTCCTGGTTGATGATAAGCATTGACGTTTATCAGAGATGAATAGAAGCCCACAGCCCGCTCATACAGTGCGATGAGCATCCCGATCCGAAATGCCGACGTGTCGCGAATTGTAAGGGTAATAGACTCTCGTCCACTTTCGGAAAGGGCTTGTCGTGTTCCTAAATAGAAACTATTCAAATAGTCACCTGATGTGACGTCAGGTTCAACTTGCAAGGCGCTATTATTTTGGTCAATAAGAACTTCGACAAACGTCACAAAGAAGTCGTTGATTCCATCTCTAAGCTGTTGCACATAAGAATGTTGATCCGTTGATCCCTTGTTTCCAAATACAGAAATCCCTTGATTCACGACCGAGCCGGTAAGACCACGTTCCTTGCCTAATGACTCCATAATCAACTGTTGTAGATAACGAGCGAACAACTCCAATCGGTCTTTGTAAGGAATGATCACCATGTTCTTGGTACCCTTGCCGTCCCCAGCTTGAAACCACGCTAGAGCAAGCAATGCTGACGGATTATTCCTAATTGCCGAACCGCGCGTAATCTCGTCGCAAGCTCGAGCTCCGGCCAACATGCCATCAATGTCAAATCCTTGTAGTGCAGCTGGTAACAGACCAACCGCAGATAGCTCGCTGGTTCGCCCACCCACCCAATCCCACATCGGAAAGACAGCGAGCCATCCATGCTGAGAAGCATATTTATCGAGTTCACTTCCCTTTTGGGTAATGGCGACAGCGTGCTTTCCGAAGTCTAGCCCCGACGCTTCGTAAGCAGCTCTAGCTTCGAGCATTCCGTTTCGCGTTTCCTTGGTGCCCCCCGATTTGGACACCACCACGCAAATGGTCTGTCCTAGTTGGGGGCCAATTGCCGCCAAAACATTGTGCATCCCGTCGGGGTCTGTATTGTCAAAGAAATAAATCCGCAGCTTATCCTTGAGAGGATAACCAAGCGCCTTGGAAACGAATTGCGGTCCAAGCGCCGAGCCTCCAATACCGATCAACAGCAGGTTCTCAAAGACTCCATTGGCTCCACGTATCGTGCCGGAATGAATACTTGCCGCGAAAGCCTTGACTCTAGCAATCGTCTCCTCGATTTCGCGGGTCATTTCCGGCTTTGGGGCAAGCGTTGGGTTACGTAGCCAGTAATGCCCAACCATGCGTCCTTCATCCGGATTCGCTATGGCGCCGTTTTCAAGAGCTGACATATCTGCAAATGCTTTTTGAAAACGAGGCTCCATGGTTGCTATGAACTCGTCGGAGATGTTCATTTTGCTCAGATCCACGGCCAAGCCGATCTGCGGAAACTCGAAATAGAATTTCTTGAATCGCTCCCACGATTGTTGTTTCGACACATTCATAATCCTGCGCTCATCCTAGCACTAGAGCCTGCTCGGATAAACACCTCCAGACTCAATGGCAAGACAATTAAGGACGATGCAAAGCTCCGCGATCTATGATTGATCCCTCAAACTCCGGCAGCGGATTAACGATACGCCTAGCAGTTGATAATGGCGATGCGGACTCACACCAACTCGAGCGTTCAGAAAAGTTACAGTTTCACCACGTGCCCAATGTTGGAAAGTAGCGGGAAATATCTCTGCCCGAGTTTTCTGTACCGTACCACGGTCTCACTCTAGCGGCTTTCTATTCCACGGGAAACGTCGCCACGATGGTTGTGCCGCGACCGCGCTGAGATCTGATTTTCACTTTTCCGCGATGTGTCTCGACGATGCGCCCGACAATCGCCAGTCCCAAGCCCGTTCCTTTTGTTTTCGTAGTACTGAGCACGGAACTGAACGCCCGGCGGCGCTGGTCTTCCGTCATGCCTTCGCCAGTGTCCTTGAACTCGACGGTGACGTGCGTTGAGCGCGTTTTGCCGCGTCGGGTTTGTATCGAACGTGTCGAGATCGTAAGTGTGCCGCCATTGGACATCGCTTCGGCGGCATTCAGAATTAAGTTCAGAAAGGCCTGCTCGAGTTGCGTCGCGTCGCCCATCACCGACGGCAATTTCGGCTGGAGCGAGCGGATCAATTGCACACCCTGATTCGCCAGTTTGTGGCGCACCAACAAAACCAGTTCGTCAATCAACTCGTTCAAATTCACGGGCGACAGCGTTGGCTCCGTCGTTCGCGCAAAATCCAAAATCCGGTCCACGATTTTGTTCAAGTGTTCGATTTTGTCACCCATAACGCGTGCGTCTTCGGCTCGTGGATCGTGCGGCGGGAATTTTAGATCGAGCGAATGATACAGCATTTTCATTACCGTGAGCGGATTGCGGATTTCGTGCGCCACCTCGGCTGCCAGCAGGCCCAACGCGGACAATTTTTCATTCTGGCGCAATTGCTCCTCCACATCCACGACCCGTTCGTAGAGTTGCGCGCGTTCGATGGCAATCGCCGACAACTCCGCGAACGCGGACAAGATCCGGATCTCCCCGTTGGAATAGACGTAAGGTCGCGCGGTGTAAACGCTGAGCGCGCCGATGGCGTTTCCGCCGAAAAGCAATGGGACACTCAACAGCGATATCAGCCCCTCGTGTCGCGCGACTTCGACATGTTGATAACGCCCCGACGTTTGCACATTCTCCACATGAACGGGTTTCTTGCGGCGCACCACCGTACCCAGAAGGCTTTCCCCGACACTCAACCGCGGCTTCTGGATGTAGTTCTTGCCGGCGCCAAAACTCGCGCGCAAATCCAGCCATGCACGCGTCTCGTCCAGCATCATCAGCGAGCACATTTTTGCCTGCATCAACACGCACGCTTCGCGAGTGACGGCGTTCAGCGCTTCATCAAGGTTCAGGGTTGAATTGATGGTGCGACTGACGCTGGCGAGTGACTCGAACAGGCGCGCTTTAAGCCGTAATTGCTCGTACAGCCACGTGTTTTGAATCACACGCGCGGCTTGCGCGGCGAGTGCTTCGAGCAACTCCTGGTCGGCGGCGCTAAACGCATTTGTGCGGTCTGAATCCACGTTGAGCACTCCGCGCACTTCGCCGTTTACTTCCAGCGGCACGGCCAGTTCGGATCGCACCTCCGAGCGCAGCATGACGTAACGCGGATCGTGCGTCACCTCCGCGACGCGCGCGGCTTTGCCCGTGCGCGCGACCCAGCCCGTGATGCCTTCGCCTACGCGCAACTTCAGGTTGGCGGCGTTCAAAGGCAATCCTTGCGAGGCCTGAATTTCGAGGAAACCGTTGGTGGGATTGACCAGCACGACCGAACCACTGGATGCCTGGACGATTTGCACGGCCTCGCGCACGATCAACAACAACGCCTCCTGTGGATCAAGCGTCGAGTGGATAATGTTGCCCACCTGGTAAAGCAACTTGAGCTGCTCGTAACGCGCCTTCAGTTCCACCAACTCGTCACTCATTTGACCGAAGTGTCGGGTGCGAAGTGTCAGGTGTCAGGTGGAAAGTGCGAGGCGCAGCGTGTCAAGTGTCAGGTCAGACCGCGCTATACCTGACCAATTCACACCTCCTGAACCTGACATCTCGCACCTCGCACTTCGCACCTTCATCTCACCCTGGCGGTCATCCACAAACCCGCAATGCCAAAGGTCAAATTTGGAAACCACGCCGCCAGCCACGCCGGCAAATAGCCGCCCGTGCCCAGCGCCAGTCCCAGTTGGAGCAGGACAAAAAAAGTGAAGCAGATGAATATGCTGCTTGCGACACCGACGAAAAGGTTGCGCCGGCCCGACGCTGCGCCAAACGGCAAGGCAATCACCACCACAACGAGGCAGGTCCACGGCGCCGCCAGCCGGCCGTGCAGTTTGGTATAGAGCCAGAAACGATCGGAGCCTTTCGGGTTTGGGTGCAAACGCAGGTAATCGAGAATCTCGAAGATCGGCACATCCGCCTTGCGGGCTTTTCGAAAGCTGAGGCGGTTTTTGATTTTGATTTCACTTCTGATCTCATCGGGCGTTTCAGTAAATCCCGCCATCGTTAGCACGTTGGTTTGAAGTCCCGGCACGAGCGTCGAGTTGGTGTGGCCGCCGCCGCGAAACTCACGCACGTTGCCCAAGAACGTCCAGCCTTCGTTGGCCGGGATCGCACGATCCGCCCACAGCTGCATGCCCGAACCATCGGACAGCGTCCAAAACACCTTTGGATTGAACATCTCGCCCGTCTTTTCGTTGAAAACGGAAAACACCCATTGCCGGCCATCGCGAGTGTTGGTAAAGCCCTGAATGCGAATCAAGTGACGTTCCGCCTGATCTTGCGGACGTTGTAAACGCGCAAACTTGATGCGCTCGGCGGCGTCCGCGCTGCCCGGAACATAAAATTCGTTCAGCACGAACAGGATCACGCTGGCGGCGAGACCCACACCGAAATACGGCACGGACAGACGCCATAAACTCACACCCGCCGCTCGCATGGCAACGATTTCATGATGCCGGGCGTGATTGGTCAGCGTGTACAGCAGCGCGAGGAGCAACGAAATCGGCAGCACCATCACCAGAAATTCCGGCGTCCGGACCAGATAATAAATCGCAACATCGCCCCCGCGCATCTTGCATTCCTGCAAAGTCTCCAACTCGGTGAACAAGTCGAACGCAATCCAGAACATGAGGAACGCCCCGAGACAGTAGCTGAGCGGCACGAGCAACTCACGCAACAGATATCGGTCCAACAAGCGCATTATGCCAGAGGCTAGCGGTCGCTTCCGCGCAAAGCAAGCGGGCCGCGGCGCGCAGTGCGGTTTCGTGGTTTGACGATTTGAAAAAATGATGGATTGTACGCCCAGTCCGATGAGTGCCCGCTTGGAATTCCACGCAATCCGCAGTCGTTCGACATGGACGGCGCTTTGTTTGTCGCTCGCTGGTTTCGCAGCCGTCGCCCGGGATTGGCCGCAGTATCGCGGTCCGAACCACGATGGTGTCTCCACCGACCGCATCAACAAACAATGGACGGGGTCAGTCACCAACGCGTTGTGGCGGGTCTTCCTCGGCAATGGGCTAACGGGTTTGACCGCCAGCGGCGGACGCGTGCTAACGCAGGTTCACCGCGACGTTAACGGGGCGGACATGGAGGTGTGCGTCGCCCTCAGCGCGAGCGACGGCGCGGAGTTGTGGGCGACGCCCGTGGACGACATCGTTGCTTACGACGGCGGCGTGGGCAGCACCGACGATGGGCCGCGCACCACGCCCTCGTTGGACGGAGATTCGATTTATGTGCTGACCTCCTACCTCAAACTGCTGCGCTTGAACGCGGCCAATGGTGCCGTGATTTGGTCGAACGATCTGCGCATCACTTACGGTGGCGAGGCGATCGGCTGGCAGAATGCCGCGTCGCCAATCGTGGACAACGGTCTGATCTACCTGAACGTGAATGCAGCCAGCGCAAATCTGATGGCATTGCGGACCAGCGACGGCAGCCTGGCCTGGCGTGCGCAGGATGAATTCATGACCCACTCCACACCAGTGCTGACGACGATGAATGGCGTGCGTCAATTGATCTTCGCCACACAGAGCGGCTTGGTCTCGCTTGCCCCCCAAACCGGAAATCTGCTCTGGCGAACCAATTATCCTTTCAGCTACAGCACTTCACTGGGAGCCTCGCCTGCCGTTTACAGCAACCTCGTATTTATAACCGGCCATTACGGCCAAGGCTCGGCCGCTTTTGAAATCGTGTACACGAATACGGCGCACGTTCCGCGTCGGCTTTGGTACAGCACCGCGCATGAGAGCCATTGGTCCACGCCCGTTTGCTACCAGGGTTGCCTCTTCGGTCAGTTTACCCCGGACAGCGCCAATGCCCAATTGCGGTGCCTCGACCTGCGAACGGGCGCTCTGAAATGGGCCACCAACAATTTCGGCCGGGGCTCCGTGCTCCTCGTGGACGACCATCTGCTCATCATCACCGAACGGGGTTATCTTGTGCTGGCCAAGCCGAATACCAATGCCTACACCGAGGTGACTCGGTTTCTCGCGATGCCGGCTTTTCATACGGACACCAACAAATGCTGGAACGCTCCCGCTGTTTCCGATGGCAAGGTTTATGTGCGCAGCACGTCTTACGCGGCGGCTTTTGATCTCTCCGTGGCCTCCGTGCCGGACCTCCAATTGGATTCGCCACAACTCGTCCCGCCGGACAAACTTCAACTCACGATCCGCACCGCCAACGGCACGCCAGTGGATTCGAATCGCGTCCCGGTCATGGAAGTGCGGGCGAGCACCGACGTGACGCGATCATTCGCCCAGTGGACGAAATTGACCAACGCCTTGACTCTCACCAATGGCTTCGTGCGCGTTACGAACGTGGACGCCACCCCGCCGGCGCGTTTCTTCATCGTGAGTGAGCCGAAATAGGAAACACAAAATGCCAGACCATTCGTTCCCATCCGCCGTGCGTTCGCGAAGTTTGCTCGCGTTCACGTTGATCGAGCTGCTCGTTGTGATTGCCATCATCGCCATTCTGGCGGCGCTGTTGTTGCCGGCGTTGTCGGGAGCAAAAGAGCGGGCCAAGCGCGTCAGTTGCAAGAACAGCATGCGCCAGTTCGGCCTCGCGATTCACATGTATGGCGATGACAACCGGCAATTCCTGCCGAGTGGCGCGCCGAACAAACCCATGAAAGCGGACGATGACCATTTGCCGGTGGTCAGCAATGCCACCAGCAATTCGATCGTCCAATACGCGGCGACCGAGCGAATGATGCATTGTCCGAGCTTCGGAGACTGGTTTATCAAACAACAAGCCGAGCGTCCGTTCGAGGAGCGGCAGTACGGTTACGTCATTGGCTATAATTACCACGGCGGCCACACGAACACGCCATGGAAACCGCTGCCGGGCCACACCGCGACGTGGGTTTCGCCCCAAAAGCTGACCGAAAACAGCACCCTCGTGCTGCTCTCCGACATGAACGATTGGTCCCCCTTGTACAAACAAACGTATGCGCCGCACGCCAAGAGCGGCTCTGTTTTGAAAGCAACTGATCCGATAGACAACACGGGCGTGGGCGGCGTGTCTTCGGCCGCCATCGGCGCGACCGGCGGCAATGTCGGCCTGCTGGATGGTTCGGTCTTGTGGAAAAAAATCGGGCAGATGGACGTCTATCGCGGTTCGCAGCAGTGGGACAACGATGGTTGTTGGGCGATGTGGTGAAAGTCAGTACTCCAGTGTTTGCGCCGTCAGGGAACGAGCCATCAATAGTCACTCTGTGCGCCATGTGCCGTCGGCACGGACAAACCCATGTCCCGGTTCCGCGTCCAGCCAGTCGAGGCCCAGTTCGCGCAACTCGCGGCGGAGTGCAACAAAATCCCAGACGCGGAGGTAGGGAAGCCCGCCGGTGGTCACCATGCGCTCCGCAGCCGGGTCAAACACGCCACTCCAAGCGGCGCTGCCCTCGGGCAGACGCAACGCGGCGATCTCTCGTCCAGCCTCGAGATCCCACAAACGCAACATTTGGTCCCTGCCGCTCACGAGCGCACAACGTCCGTCCGGCCAGAAGCCGATGCGTTCGTCCGGCAGAGTCCGCTCACGTGAGGTCATTCGGCGGAGCAGCTTCCATGTCCCGAGTTCCCACCGGGTCATTTCGCTTGGCGAGTTAGCCATCAGTTCGTTGCGGCCGGGCACAAACCAGGCAACGAATCCGCCGGTCGGCAGATTCGTGACCAGGGCGCCAGTCAGCGCCGAATGCAAGTTGACATTCGTCCCCTTGAAATCGCTGATGCAGATCCATTGCCCATCCGGACTAAACTGGACGTAACAATTCCCCGCACCGCCGGGGATGGGTATGGGCTGGCTGTCACCGGCCAGCCTGCCCAAGAAAGCCCCTTTCGCGCCAACAGCCGCGAAATGTTCACCGTCTTGAGAAACCGCAGCGCGTTGGGTTGCGCCGGAGTTTGCCGGCAGCAAGTTTCGCGATTCACCGATGCGAGGTTTTCCATCGACCAGTTCAAACGGCCAGAACTGTGGCCCATTGACGCCGCCAATGATGAACCCTTTACCATTGGGCAGGAATTGAACACTGCGGCACGATACTCCGCCTCGTTGAGCCACCAAATTGCCCTCGGCCACATCCCACAAGGTCCAACCCAACTCATGCCCGGCGATGAGCCATCGCCCACCCGGATGCCACGCCGCTGCATACACGCCACCAGCAAACTGCCCCGGCAATCGCACTCGCCGCACACCGACGGGATTCAAGAACCGCCGCACACCGTAACCGCGCCCCGCTTGAGAAATGGCAACTTCGCTGCCGGCGCGGTTGATTTCCACGAAATAGCCTTCCCGGCTGTGCAGCACCTGACGGTGGGTTGCAGAATCCCACGCTCCGAAAGCATCTCCCCAACCGCCCGCGAGAATCAGGCTGCCGTCCGGAGTGAAGGAGACCCTCGTCAAAACATCGCTGCCTCCAGATCCTTCCACCGCCTCCAGCTCCGGCAGGCCAATCTCGCCCACCAGCAAGCCGAATCGGAGAACACTGATGGCAAAGCGCCTGCCATCCGGATGCCAGGCCAGCGAACAGATCTGGTTGGTCACCGTCCATTCCCCGAGAGGCTTCGAAGTTGTGATATCCCACGCGGACACGCGTCGCTGTTCCACTGCCAGCAATCGGCTCCCGGAGCCATCCAGGCGCAGACCGGAAGCGCGCACGTCCGCTGGCGGCACAGCGAGTGAACGGCCCTCTGGCAACGAGTAACGAGCGAGTCGTTGATCTGGACCGCACAGCCACAGCTCCCGGCCATCGGGTGTGAAGTCGGACGGTCTAAGCTCGTCATGGCCTTCCCAGGAGACTGCCCGGAAGAGGAGCCGCTGCTCCCGCCAATCCCATACGCCAAATGCGCCATTGTCGAAGCGGGCGGCCAAGAGCCGGTCATCGGGGCTGAACTGGACGAAAACCGCGTGTTTTCCCAGTCCTTCAAACTCAACCACTGCTTGTTGGTCGGAAGCGCGGCAGACGGAAACGCGGCCGGTATATTTTGCGGGAACGAAAAATTCAAAATCACTGGTGAATGATTTGGGCCAGGCTGGATTGTCCTCCGCATGCCACCACACGTTTGAACCGAGGTCCGGCAGCACAAGCGCCGCGATCGCTTCGTTCCGCAATTCCACTGAAGGCCGGTAAGCGGCAGCCTGGGCGACCACTTCCAAAGTTTTGATTCGTTGACCCGGCCCGCCGTTGAGACGGTAAGAGCGGGCCTCCATCAATTGTGAGCGCCACAATTCTTCCTTGGCCGAGTGCGCTTCCCGTTCCGCGCGGCGCCATTGCCAGGTGGAGGCGGTGACGCCGATGATCAAGACAAACAAGGCGAAGCCC
The DNA here is from genome assembly GCA_964574525.1 of uncultured Bifidobacteriaceae bacterium. Classification (GTDB taxonomy): domain Bacteria; phylum Verrucomicrobiota; class Verrucomicrobiia; order Limisphaerales; family JADLHS01; genus WYBW01. The sequence continues at coordinate 15,129 of CAZNOE010000008.1, read as the reverse complement.
AACGATGCTGCCAGCGCCGGCTCGCGGCGGCACCATCGCCACAATCTTTCCGTGTGACTCGCGGGACGCGCCCGGACCGGTTCGTTGCGCAGGTAGCGGCGCAAGTCTTCCGCGAATTCCCGCGCGCTGCCGTAGCGATCCGCCGGTCGCTTCGCCAGACACTTCAGGCAAACTGTCGCCAAATCGCGGGGCACGGATGAGTTGAGCAGTTGCGGTGAAAGCGGTTCCTCTTTTGCCACTAGGCGCATGAGTTCCGGCAGGCTGGTGCTGACGAACGGTGGTCGTGACGTGACCAGATGAAACAACAATGCGCCCAATGAATACACGTCAGCGGTGGGACCGACGCCTTGGCTCAATCCGATGGCCTGTTCCGGCGACATGAACGCCGGCGTTCCGAGCACTTGGCCCGTCATCGTCAATGAACTTCCCGTATCCAGTGGCCGCGCCAGACCGAAATCCGTCACGAACACTTCGCCCTCGGCGTCCATCAGCACGTTCGACGGCTTGAGGTCGCGATGAAGAATTCCCTGGGCGTGTGCGTGTTGGACCGCGTCCGCAATGCGCGCTGTGATCTCCGCCGCGCGGCGCGATTCCAACGGCCCGGCGCGCGTGAATTCGGCCAGGTTCGGTCCCTCAACCAGATCCATGGCCAGATAGTGCTGGCCATGGTCCTCGCCGACTTCATGTATGGCGACGATGTTCGGGTGTTTGAGCCGGGCCACGGATGCTGCTTCGGCGCGGAATCGTTTCACGTCCTCGGGCCGGGCCAGCGCGCTGTCGCGCAAAAGTTTCACCGCCACTGCGCGATCCAGGCTGATCTGCCGCGCGCGGAAGACGACGCCCATGCCGCCCCGCGCGATTTCTTCCAGCAGTTCGTAATCCCCGACCCGGCGGCACTCCGGCATCCACGAGAGATCGGGATGATTGGATGGATCATCTCCCAGAAGAATTGTGGAAAGACAACGCGGGCAGTTGCCGGCGAGTTCATCTCCGGCCAGCGGCGCGCCACAGCGGTGGCATCTTCGTACGTTCTGTTCGGCGGTTATACCCATCTAATAACGCGCTCAATTGCCTTTGAACAGATGCTCGTATTTCCCAGCTTCTCCTCTTGTCCAAGGATGGTAGGAGTTGGCGAAGTCAATGCGTTCGGCTCGCGAAGGGTGAGTTCCGCGCCATACCTGGTCGAGAAATGCCGGGCGCGGAACAAAAAGGTTCTGGCGTTGGCTCTTCACAAAAGCAAGAGCCCGGGCACGATTATTGTGAGTCAGCTCCAGTGCGAACCGGTCAGCTTCATGCTCGTGGTAGCGACTGGCTGCATTGAACAGAGGCGCCGTCAGAAACTGAAAGACGGCGACAAACAGAAAGAGCAATGGAATGGCCCCGAGATCAGAGAGATTCTCGAAGCCGAAGCGATTTCTAAGCCTGGAAATGATCCGATTGCCGATCCGGTAAGCCAGCCAGAACGTAACGGCGTAAGTCAGGGCGCTCAAAAGGCAACCGACCAGCACATGTCCGAGCACGTAATGGCCCATCTCATGGGCCACATAAGATAGCAATTCATCCCGATCCAGCATAGCCACGCTCGTGTCCCATAATACGATCCGCTTCGTTGAGCCCAAGCCAGCTACATAGGCATCGAATGCATCGGTGTCGGCGCTCTTGTCCACTTCATAGATGCGAGCCCCCTCGATGCCGGCACGCTGGGCGAGGGCCACAATGTCCGCCTCCAGTTTCTTGTCCCGCATCGGCCCGAAACGATTGAACAAGGGGTCAATCCAGATCGGTTGGATGAACGCCATAAAAAACACAACCACCCCCACAAAGAGACTGCAATAAACCCACCACCGCCGTGGGCTCCCGCGAATCAACTGGCGAAGCACGATGAAGGTCGTTCCGTACACGACCACGTTCACCAGCACACCTTTCACAGATTGATCCAACCACCGGGCAAAGGCTTGGTTCGACAGGCCGTAATCGTGCGGGCGAACGAAATCGCGGAAATAGCTCATCGGAAAGCTCAGCACGTAGGCGACGAGGAGGTAGAGTAGGACGAACACGAAAGTCGCAGGTACTTCCCAGCGCCCAATTCGTTTCGCATGGCGACCCAGCCAGCCGGAGAATCCCGAAAACAGAATCAACGCCGGGACAAACCATGACCATGCCACACTAAGAAGCCACCAGACTATCCCACTGCGATAAAATCGGACAGCTTTCTCTGACGGTTCGGGCACGGGCACGGGCGCGAACGATTCGACCGTGGCGAAGCGCTCCACAGTATTCGTGGTCAGCCCCGGAGGTGAAACATCCGGGGTGATAGTCCCCGCGTTTGTCGCCGCGGAGCCACGGGCTGAGATTGTTTCCGTTGCGGCGAAGCTGACAGAGACTGCGGTTAAGCCCACCAACACGACGGCAATTCTGAGTTTCATAGATTTCATTTTCTTGGCAAACGCACTCGACCTCCGAGTCATGGTTGCTCGGATCGCCCCGCTCGCACCGATTCCACCATCTGGCGCACCGCGCTGACGATCAATTCGGGTTCGTGGAACTGAATGTCGTGAATGTCCGTCTGGGCCATGACGAATGTGCTGTTGCTCGAAATCCCCGGCAAGGCCTTTTGACCCTTGAGCCAATCTTGATCGGACAACGCGGCTGAGTTGTTGGAAGGTTGCTCTGTGATTCGCCGGGAAATCACCGCGACGGGCAGATGCCCCAATGGCCTCAACGCCGAGCGCACTTCCAGCCAGTTGCCTTGGCCGGCCAGTTCGTCGCAGATCGCGTGAACGCTCTCGGTGCGTGAAAGCATGGCCTGACGCAGTTTCAGGGCTTCGGCGTTCTTCGCCGGCTCTTGCACAAACGCCGGTATCGCGAGCCAGGTTGTTCCGCACCAAGCGGTGGCGTTCAACAATTTGAACAGGGGCGAGACTTGGCCAAAGGGCGCGCTTTCAGAATCCAAATCCGTATTCATCGCGTCCACGAGAACCAAGCCCGCAACCCCCTCCGGGTGCAGGCTCGCAAAGAGCCGAACGTTCAGCCCGCCCCAGGAATGGCCTACCAAAATGAACGGCGGCTCGATCTTTGCCTGCCGAAGCAGCGCGCGAAGTTCGGCCACCACCTGCTGACTTGTCCTCGGCCGCGGTCCGGGATCGCTCCATCCGTAACCCGCCCGGTCGTACGTGCAAGCCAGGCTGAATGCGGAGACTCCGGTCGCAACCGTTTCCCAGTCGTGGGAAGCGCCCGACAAACCCGCGTCAATGATGACCGCCGGACTTCCGGTTCCCTGATGCTGCAAGTGCAGGCGATGTCCGCCAACATCGAACAACTGGCCCGGCGCCGGGTGCTTGCGTTCCAAGTTCCGCGTGGCGACAAATTGGTAGGTGGCCCCGGTAAGCACAGCGAGCAGCACCAAAGCCAGCAGACCTAACGTGAGGCGTCTCGTCCATTTCCAGAGGACGCGTGTGATCTTCTGCCCGCGCTTGGTCGTTTCAGCATTCATGAATCGGCATCATTGTTTCCAATCTGAAAAGCCGCAAAGCGAACCCGCGATTACAATTCCCCTGTCGCAAAGCATCCGATCAGCGCTTTGTGACACGCTCCGTCATCGGGTTCGATGATCGTCGCCATCTAAGATTAAGCCGCACGGAATGCGCTGGATTACGAGCGGATCAGCCCTTATCTCTGCTGTGTGCGTCAGGAGCGCGGCGTTCACGCCGCTTCACCGCCCAAATGTCCACGAGCATCAAATTCAACATGGACGCATCAACCACTTCGGACCTTGAAGCGGCGTAAACACCGCGCTCCACCTTACCGCGACCAGACTTCCAGCAGGTATTTCATCTCTTGCTCTTCCTCGGCGGCAGAACTGCAAAGTTGCCGGACTTCAGCGCGCAGCAGTTCGCGCAAGCGCGCCCGCATCCGGTGAATGGTCACGGCAACCGCACCCGGGGTCATCCCCAGTTCCGTGGCGCAATGCTCATAGCCGTCCGATTCGGTGCCGTCCAGATGCGGCGCGAGCGTGGCAAACAGTTTCTCCTTGTCGCGGGCGCGATGTTCCTCGCGCAACGCGGCGAACGCGCGCGTGACCACGGCCTGCGCAAAGCGGCGATCAAACGCGGCTTCCGGCGAGTCAGTCGTCAGGTCCGGTCCGCAAAGCCGCTCGGCTTCCTCTGCGTTGATGGAAATGGGGACCTGCCCTCCGCCGCGTTTGAGCGCTTTGTCGCGCAGGGCTTGTTTGATCACGAAGTTGCGCAGTGAGGTCAGCAAGAACGTGCGGAAGCGACCTTTCTCCGGTCCCACACCCGCGAGGTCCTCCCGCGCCAGCACGCGCGCCAGGAAACCTTGCACGAGATCTTCTGCGTCATGCGGCGACTGGCCCTGCCGCCGCAGGAACGAATAAAGCGGCGGCCAGTAAGCGCGGCAGAGGTCCTCCAAAGCGGCCGGCCCGCCGGGAAGTTCGCCGTGGCCGGCATTCAACACCTTCGACCAATGTGTGGAGGGAAATTCCGCGTGAGCAGTCTGATCCGGAATAGCTGATCCAGCGTCGTTCATCTCAAACCTGACTGCGCAAATCCTTCTTAAACGCAGAGGACGCAAAGGACAACGCCGAGGAGCGCAGAACGGTTTCTCTGCGTTTCTCTGCGAAAACCTCCGCGACCTCTGCGTTAAGAGTTCGTTGCCCCATTAGGTTGCGCTTTGCCGCGCTGGGTCCATCTGTGGTGTCCGCTCTTTCAGCACATTCAACTGCCAGCTTCGTTCATGCGTTGGGCGGACCTTACCAACTCCCGCCGGAAACAAAAAGCGCCATTTGTGTAATCCGCGCCAGGCAAAAGGGCTTAATCAATTGACACTGGCGCGTCATTCAAAAAACAACAACCTATGAAAAACATCCTCTCAAAAGTAATCCTCGCCTTCGCTTTGGCTGGCTCAACCCTTTCCCTCCGCGCCGCCGACGAACCGCCTTTGAATGAAAACCTCAAGCCATTGAAAATGTTTCTTGGCAATTGGAACATCCGTTGGACTGAGAATGGGCAGCCCATGTCAGGGAAAACCACCGTCAAGCCGGATGCGGGCGGAAACATTGTCACGCTGAAATTCGAGACACTGGACAAGGAGGGTAAAGTTGTTTTTTCCCATGTGTTCATTTATTATTGGCAGGCGGAAACAAAATCCCTCGCCGAAATCCACTTCCTCTCGGATGGCTCGCATGGTTCCAACGTGCTGGTCAGCCAAACTGACGACAAATGGGTTTGGCAGGGACAGCGATTCGGTCCCGATGGGAAACCCAGTTGGGGTTCGACGGAGATGGTGAAGACAGACGAAAATAATTGGACCGGGCAGTTCGTTCGCATCTCCTTCGGGGGAGCGTCAGTACCAGACAGTCCGAAGTTCAATTTCACGCGCGCCAAGTAATGCCGATTTGAAGAGCCTGTCTCAAAACCCCGGAGGGACGAGTTACACGAGTCCCCTATCGTTCGACAGTCGCCGAAAAAGTCAGGGACTCGTGTAACTCGTCCCTCCGATCGCAGGAAGAAACACCCGCAAGGTTCGACAAGAATCCTGTCCATCCGTGTAATCCCCGCCGGGCAAAAGGGCTTAATCAATTGATACCCGGATTCGGTCCAGCGTGCCGGCAATAGTGCCGGCCGGCTGAATGGCCGAGACATGCCAGGCATGACAAAACGAATATGTCCGCGCTAACCACGCTATGAGATTTCGATCCCGCTCAACCAGCCGTGCTCGATCCAACGCGTTGGCTGTGGGCCAGTCTAAGTTTGCCGCGGCGTTGTGCTACCAAAACTCCACTCACATGAATACCAAAGCAATCACCTCCAGATGTTTCTGGCCAAGGCTGAATGCGCCCGCCATCGGCTGTTTGGCTTCCGCGATTCTCCTGGCAATGACGCCATGGGCCGAGGCCGCCGTGGGCGGCAGTCCGTTTTACGAGTTCAAGGTGGTGGCGCGGCTTGGATCCAACGTCCAAGGCATAAACAATCCGGAGGGATGGCCCCATGGATACCCCCTTGCCTCCATTGAGCGACAGGTATCCATCAACGACGCGGGCAGAGTCGCGTTTTGCGGTCAGCTCACGTGGGCCTCGAACGGTACTTGGTATGCCTCCGTGGTGGCCAGCCAGGAACTGGGAACCAGCGATCTGTTGCTACACAGTGATCTTGGTGACGGCGTTGGCATCCTCAAAGGTTTTACGCAAATCAACAATGACAACCAAATCGCTGTCGGCTGGACCATCGGCGAGGTCAACGGGCAAAGCTCCAAGGGCATCAATACTTATGACGCGACCATTCTGGGAAGATATTTCCGAACCCTCGCTGATGGCCAAACCATCAGTGGCGCCATTCAATATGAATTCGATGCGCAGGTTTCCCCGTCGGTGCATGCGTTCTCTTCCGTCCCTTCGCTGACCGAAGACGGACTGGTCGCGCACATCGTGCAGGACGGGCCTACTCCGGTCGGGCCTGGAATTCCTGATCCAAATGGAAATCCTCAAAAATATTTCCTAAATGTTCTGCGGCCGTCGCAGTATGTCCTGTATGTCGGTGCTTCCGCTTTCCCTCGTACTAATTACCTCGAACAACTCGACACCACCGGGTGTACCATTCCTGATTGTCGCATTTCCTATCCAAGCTTTCCCGCTGCCGGGAGGGGAGGAGCCGTCGTGTTCAAGAGTGGCCTCGGGCTAGACGGCCGCCTGATTTATTTTGACGCAACTAAGCAGAGGCTCGAACTCGCCTCCACCCTGCCCGGCGGAGGTTGGGAGAAACTGGGCTTGGCACCGGGTATTTCTAGGGACGGCAAGGTCATTGCCTTTTTGGGCAGAAAGTTGACTGGCGAGGAAGGCATTTTCCTTCATGTGTTTGATCCGGATCTCGGCACAGCCAGCCAGACCATAATGGTGCTTGGCATCAATTCAGTTATCGGTTTTGACGAAAACGAGAAACCGATCCGGCTGGGCAGCTTTAGGTACGATACCCGCATCCCAGTGATTCGGCACGACATCGGGAATGACGGCAACATTGTTGGCGACAGCCTGATCATCGCGTTCCAAGCGACCCCGACCTCAGCCAGCATCGTTAACTCGGCCCCCGACGCACATGGCAAACCGCTGTTGTTCTCAGACCACGAAGGGATTTGGACACTCCGCGTGGACATTCAAAAGGCCCTGGGTGACCCCACCGAGACCGCAATCGTCGCAAACCCTGCTGGGCCGACTCCTGTGCTCCAGGTCGGCGATTGGGTGGACTCTCCCAGCGGGCCCAAAGTCACAAGCTTGTTTCTCTGGGACTCGCTCGGCGAGGCGACTCGCGAGGCCAATGGTACACCGCGACGTACTTCGGATCATCGGCCGACGGCTTCGGATCATGTGCTGGCCTTTCACGCCGGCACGGAAGCTGGGGACATTGTCATCAATGCACTCCATCTCGACACTGACGAAGACGGACTGCCAGATCATTGGGAGCGGCCGGGACTTGATGCCGGCATTGACATGGACCGGGACGGGGAGATTGATTTCTGGCCGTCGCGATTCGGCGCCTCGGAACTGCACAAGGACCTTTTCCTGGAACTGGATTGGCTGCCGCCACGCCCTGTCCGATTTCCCCTGAATTGGAATAACAGCCCTTCAAGGAGCGCTCTGATGGCCCTCGTGGACATGTTCAAGGCTGCCCCGGTGCCTAACCCCGATGGGGCAAACGGCATCGTCCTCCATATAGATGCAGGAACGGGGGCGGAGACTGGTCTGCCGGGTCCGAATCCGCTGTCCCAGAATATCGGCCTGGCGCAGGCAGCAGATCTTCAGGGAGGAGACCTAATCCATATCGTCAGCGACAACCCCAGCCTGAACGGTGGCAGGCCCGACCTCATTTATTGCGGACCCGACAGTGTGCTTTACCCGGCCCTGGTCAATAACCTTAAGGTCGAATCATTCGGCCACATCAAGCGTCGGTATTTCGGCACAACGGACAAGAAGGCGCGAGAGTTGGTCTTCCGGTATTGCGTGCTGGGCGACTTCCTCCACGAACCCGGCCTCAAATTTGAGCGCCATAAACACACCTTGGCCGTGGACCGCGTGGATGTCGTTAGCGGCACAAAACAGCGCGTGTTTGCCCACGTGGACCCCGGTCCGGGGGGTCAACTTCCCGCGTACCTGCTTGACGCATTGTATGAGTCAGGCGTGCTCGTCTTCCAGTCGGGATCGGCCCGCGGAGAGATGCGTTCCTTCTCAGGGACGCTTATTTATCCCTCCGTGCCGGGCGCGTTTGCCATTACATTGGATGGCCCGCCCATTACCCCAACGCCCGCGTACGGAGACGAATTCATTCTGCTGCAGTCGGAAATCACCGGGCAGGCGGAGTTGGTGCAGCGGGGTGAAACCCCTGCGTTGAACGCGCCAACGGCGATCAATTGGCACATAGCTCCAGGAAATGACCTTTGCGTCGCGATGGGTGAGTATCTGCTCGGCAGCGGTTCCGGAACCTGCGAGCCGACCCGCTTATGGCATACCTTGGCCCATGAGCTCGGACATACCCTTGGCCTGCGCCACGGTGGCCGGAATCCAAATTGCGCGTACAACGGCGACGCGAACTGGAGTCTGATGTCCTACTCGCACATGAAACGATCTTTGTCGTCGCTACCAGTGTATGTTGGCGGTGTGACTTGCGACTGTTACCCCGATGGCAACCCCAACACCCCGCAACAGGAGGGGATCCGCAAAAGTCCCACGGACCTGTCTCCGGCTTTTCGCGCCAGCCCATACTATGGTTTGGTGTCTTCGTACTCCTACGGCAAGGAGTTGCCACCTTTCAATCCGGGTGCCGCAGGAAGCATCGGGACGGCACCCGGCGGCGGCGGCGGTGGTGCCGTGATGGTTGATTCTGTTGGCGGAACGCAAACCGGGGGTAGTGGGGCTGCCGGGCAGGTCGTAATTTTGGATCCAATAACCGGAACGCCTCTCTACTTCATCACCACGGCGGGAGTGACCAGTTGGACAGCTCCGCCTGGTGTCACATCGGTTGGCGTGTTGGCGTGGGGCGGTGGTGGTCATGGAGGCACCCGTAGTTCAACCGGGGTTGGCGGCGGCGGCGGCGGAGGCGCTTTTTCCGCCGGGGTCGTGACCGTGGTTCCCGGGACGGCCTATACGGTGGTGGTCGGTCTTGGGTCCCCTCCCGACATTCCTAACATTGGGGATTCCTACTTTTTCTTGGGTACGACGACCTTTGTATTGGCCAAAGGCGGAGGTTCTGTAGCTGACAACTCCGCTACCGGAGCGAGCGGCGGCGCGGCGGCATCTGGTATCGGGACGCTGAAGTTCTCTGGTGGCAATGGTTGGACTGCAAGTGGTGCTGGTGGCGGTGGTGGCTCTTCCGCAGGACTTGGGGCGACTGGTGCTGGGGCGACTGGTGCTAATGCAACAAGTTCGACCGGTGCGAACGCACCACAGGGCGGCGGCAATGGCGGTAGGGGGGCCCCGAGTACTACTTGCGCCGCGCCGCCCTTTGATGAATGGAGCTCCATTCGGATGGACGTGAACTCGACTACCCGATTGCTCGGGGAGAGCGGCGACGGAATGTACGGAGCCGGCGGAGAAGTTCAAGAAGAGTCTTCTTTCGTTCCGGGATTGGAGCAGGTGTACGACACCCAGCCGCCCGTGATCAGTCTGACGCGGCCCAGTCCACCGCCGCAGGTCGCCATCGGCGGGTCGTTGTCAGTCGAAGGAAGCGTGGTGGACGAACATTTAGCAGATCATGTGGCCGTGGGCATTGACGTCAATGGCGACGGTCAGATCAATGGTGCCGCCGAGCTAAGAGTGGTTACGCTTGATACGAATAATCATTTCACGACCTCGTTCACCAACTTCCAGGGGCCGGTTGGAATCAGGAGTCTTCGAGTGGAAGCGACCGACTTGCTCGGCAATGTTTCGCTTTTGACTCCGAACGTCATGGTCGGTGGCTTCGTGAACGACACGACGACGCCCGAGATAGTTTTGCGCAAACCACAAACCACGCCGGGCGTTCCGCCAGCGGTCCAGTTGGGTGATTGGCTGCAGGTGGAAGTCGAGGCAAAAGATTTCGACTTTAGCACATTCCCATATCATTACATTCCAGCACTGAACGTCACGGTTTCCTTCGACATCAATGGTGACGGAAACACAACCGGCCCGGGCGAAACTGCAGTGGCTGCACTGACGGTGAGCAACCGCTTCCAAGTGTATTTCCCCAACATCTCTGGTCCTACGGGGTACCGAAATCTCCAGATCCGCGCTTTGGACAACTGGTTGAACCTGGCGACGGCTTTGTACACAATAAACGTGATTGTGCCTGATGCCGTGCCGCCAACGGTGGCGTTTATCAACCCTGTTGTGGGAGCGACGGCTCCGGTCCGCCAAAACCTCGCGGTCAAGGTGAGCGCCTCGGACAATCAGGGCGTGCAGGATGTCAAAATCCGCTTCGACGCGAATGGAGACGGCACCACGGAGGAATTTTCGGCTTACTCCAACTACGACGGAACGTACACAGCGAGCCTGTATGACCTATTGACTTATAACGGCATCTCCGGCCCGCCCGGACCGCGAACGATCACGGCGGTGGCCCACGATGCCGCCCGGAACGAAACCATCGTCACCCGTTCGGTCAATGTGGCGGCTTTTGTGGATCTGATTGAGCCGGCGGTTTTCATTGCCGCGCCGCTCGAAGGCGCGCCGGTCGGCACGAACACGATGCTCAGCGTCACCTTCGAAGGTACCGATGACGACTCGTTGGCTTCCATGAGCGTCTCGTTTGACATAGATGGCGACGGCCTGACGACCAGCCCCGGCGAGACCATCAACGTCACGGGATTGTCCACCCGGAATTATCGAGGGACCGCTAATTTCGCCAATGTGCGGGGCGGGCTTGGCCCCCGCGTCATCACGGTTACGGCGACCGATGCGTCCGCAAAGATGAACACCCTTCGCCGCACGGTGAACGTGACAAGTGCCCTCGTGGTGCCCTCCCCCAAAGCCGGCGATCGCGTTGTACAATCCAGCACGCTCGTCGTTCAAGTGGACACCACCAGCGCGGTGACTCCCGCGAGCCTGCTCGTTCATTTCGACTGCAACGGAGACGACGATACTGTTGATCCGGGCGAAACCATCGCTCCCACGCCCACGGACTCACCCAACAAATGGCTGGCGAGCTTTTCCAATATCACGGGTCCGCTGGGACAACGGCAGGTGAGCGTGGAAGGGGCCGTACCCGGAAGCGCAAGCCAGAGTGTGACGCTGCTCATCGAGGTGACGGACGGAGGCGACTATCCGGGCATCCGCTCGCAGAAACTGGCGGCGGTGCCCTTCTTGCCGGAAATAATTACGAACGCATTCGGACAGGCGGTCCCGGTTGCCTCGAGGACGGCATTTTACAGTCCCTTTGCAGTTTCTGGCCAGAAGCTGTTTTTTGCGGCGTACGACCTCGTGGCTGGCATCGAGCCGTGGACCAGTGACGGAACGCGCCGTGGCACTTATCTGCTGCGCGACATCCAGCCCGGGCCGGACCCGGCATACCCGGTCCAACGGGCCACGTCATTACCCGCAACGGAGTGGGCAGCCTATCGGGACAAGGTGTTCTTTGGAGCTGCTGATGGCTACAGCTATGGACTCTGGAGCAGCGACGGCACCCTCGCAGGCACCGCAGTGGTCAAGGCCATCGCCGGCCCGCAAAATCTCTCCGTCTTCAACGACCGGTTATTCTTCGTTGCAGGCGATGGCGAGTTGTGGTCAAGCGATGGAACCGCATCGGGCACCAGCCTGTTCGTGGATGTCGAACCGGGCCCCGGCAGGGGCATCGGCGCGGGTCCGGTGGCTGCCAGCAACTTGCTCTTCTTCGCCAGCTACTCCGGAGGCAAACTATGGAAATCCGACGGAACCCCGGGAGGGACCGCTGTGGTGAAGGATCTCAGCCCGGCGACTTGGCTGCGCGGGTTGATTGCTGCGAAGGGTTTGCTGTTTTTCACCGTTTCAAAGGCGGGCGGCGGCGTCCAGATCTGGCGTTCGGACGGAACGGCAGCGGGCACGCTCGCCTTGGCGGATTTCATTTCGGCCCCGGACTTCGACCTCGCCGGCAATGACCGCAGGCGGCAACAACCCGTGGCACTGGTGGACCGGCTGATCTTCGCCGCTGATGACGGTGTGCATGGGATGGAACTCTGGCAGAGCGACGGCACCCCAGGAGGAACCGCGTTGGTGAAGGACATCTGGTCGGGGACTAACAGTTCCGCTCCAAGCTATCTGACCGTGTACAACGGCCAGGCCTATTTCAGTGCCAACGATCGCTGGCACGGGCGGGAGTTGTGGCGAACCGATGGTTCTGAGGCCGGAACAGTCCTGGTGGCGAACGTGGCTCCCTTCAACGGCAGTTCGCAATACTTCTCCTCCCAATACCCATACCCGGTTACGGATTCTGACCCACAATTCCTGACCGTTTTCAACGGGTTGCTTTATTTCAGTGCGGAGGATGGGTTGGGCATTTACGGGCGCGAGCTTTGGCGCTCGGATGGCACCGCCGAGGGAACGGTCCTGGTCAAAGATATCTCTCCTGGTGGAACCGTGTCGGGGGCCAATTTTATCCCTTTCAGTTCATATCCTCGCGACTTGACGGTTTTCAACGGTGGACTGTATTTCGGTGCCTCCGATCCTTTCTATTCGTCCGAACTGTGGAAGAGCGATGGCACCAGCCAGGGAACATTCCGGGTGCGAAATCTCAGCCATCCGCCCGGTGGACCGGTGGTGCCGCTGCCCAACGGGGTTGCGTTTGCGGCCAAAGACCCCGCGCATGGGTTCGGCATCTGGGCGGCCACAAGCGACGGCACACAGTTTCTGACCAACGGCGTCACGGGTGTGCTCACGAGCGCCCCTCGGTACCTGGGGACGGTTTCAGGCAAGGCCGTTTACGCGATTCAAGGTGGTTACACGGTGGGTTACACGGTGGGCATCTGGGCCACGGATGGCACCGCCAGCAACACCAGGAAGCTGGGCGATTTCACTACTGTTGGCAAAGCCGCGCAACTTGGCAACTTACTGTTGTTTGTCGCCACTGATGCGAACGGTTCGGAACTCTGGAAGACCGATGGGACGCCGCAGGGAACGCTCATGGTAAAAGACATCTACCCGGGATATGGCAGTTCTTCCCCCAAAGAGTTTTTCCGCTTCCAGGGCCAACTCTACTTCCAAGCTGACGATGGCACCCATGGCATCGAACTCTGGAAGACCGACGGATCGAGCGGGGGAACTGTGCTGGTGGCGGACACCAATCCCGGAATCGGAAGCTCCACCCCGGGTCAATTTGTTGAACTCAATAATCAGTTGGTGTTCTGGGCCGACGATGGTGCCCATGGCCGCGAGCCTTGGCTGGCCGACGGCACCACTGCTCCACGGCTGATCAAAGACATCTATCCCGGTTCGGTTGGATCTGATTATGCCGGGAGCGCGGGCAATCTCGGGGCTGAGATTCACCCACGCGTCGTCATGAATGGCTTGCTCTATTTCAGCGCGTATTACGCGAGTGCCCAGGGAGTCGAGTTGTGGCGCACGGATGGATCATCGGCGGGGACGCAATTGGTACGGCGGCTTGGCTATGACTCCAACGGATCTCAGCCCGGACAGCTCACGGTGCTGAACAACACGCTGTTCTTCAACGCCGCCTACGCCTCAGGCGCCAACGGCCTGTGGAGATCGGACGGCACGAGCAACGGCACCTTCGTGGTCGCATCGTACTTCGTGACGTCCGGCGCCTTCGGAGGCTACGGAACTTACGTGTATCCAGACTCGCTCAAGGCGGTTAACTGCCTGCTTTTCTTCGTCTTTCGCGACGTTCGGGGCTGGGAACTCTGGCGCAGCGACGGAACGACCAATGGCACCTTCCGGCTCAAGGACATCCAGGCCGGGCCGGGAAGTTCTGAGATCGGAGAAATGGCGGTTCTTGACGGGCTGCTGTACTTCGTGGCCGATGATGGCGAGCGTGGCCGGGAACTGTGGCAAACGGACGGCACGGCGAATGGGACAGAGATGGTGGAGGATTTGTTGCCAGGACCGGAGTCCGCCAACCCGGCTTATCTCACCACCGCAGGTAGAAACCTCTATTACTTTGCCAACGATGGCGGAGACGACCTCAGCCTGAGGCGGTTGTCATCCGCAATAGGCGACCCCATCTCGTTTCGAATCTTTCTAACCTGCACGAACACCGTCGTGATCACCTGGCCTTCAATTTGGGAGGGCTGGTTGCTGCAACAAAACACCAACAGCGTCAGTTCAGTGAACTGGAGCAACGTGATGGCCGCCACCATTCAAGACGACGGCGCGACCAAGATGCACATCGTGAACCCGCCCACGGGCAACCGGTTTTACCGCCTGTTCAAGCCCTGAGAGGCTGTTTGAAAAGTCACTTCGGACGCGCCGGCTCGGGTTCGGAGTTTCGCCTTCAGGCGGCATCGCGCGGGAACCGCCTGAAAGAGGAACTCCAAACCAAGGTTTTCAAACACGCTCTTAGCTTGGCGGAACGATGCAGTCGTGTAGTCAAAAGCAGGGAAACCACAGATGGACGCAGATGAACACAGATCGGAAGCCCGTCCTGGCCGTCTTCCAATGTCTCACCAAACGGTGAGCGCCTGAGCAATCGCGAGAGTTGTTTCTGTTCTGTAAAATCTGTGTCCATCTGTGTTTATCTGTGGTTTCCATCTGCATGGAGCCGACTGAGAGACACACCACAGCCCTGCTCGGTCCTCACGCCGCCACCGCTTCGTGCTTCACAATCCAGTCGTAACCCTTCGCTTCGAGTTCGAGCGCGAGGTCCTTGCCACCGGATTTCACAATGCGGCCATCCACCAGCACGTGAACGAAATCCGGGATGATATAATTCAACAAACGTTGGTAATGCGTGATGACAAGCTGCGCGTTGTCGGCGCGCTTTAGTTTGTTGACGCCGGCAGCGACGATCTTGAGTGCGTCAATATCCAGGCCGGAATCGGTTTCATCCAGGATGGCGAGCCTGGGTTCGAGCACGGCCATCTGGAAAATCTCGGCGCGCTTTTTTTCACCGCCGGAGAAACCTTCGTTAACCGAGCGCTTGAGCAAGTCGTCTTTCAACTCAA
>CAZNOE010000007.1:26629-32299 GCA_964574525.1 uncultured Bifidobacteriaceae bacterium | reverse complement strand
ACCTCCAATCCCTCATCATTCCTGCCAGTTAATCGGAAAGCCGTGAATAGTGACGGAAATTGAAACCGCCCGTGACGCCATCAATATCGAGCAATTCACCCGCGAAGTAGAGACCAGGGCAAATCCGGCTCTCCATCGTCTTGAAGTTCACCTCGCTTAAACACACGCCGCCGCAGGTGACGAATTCCTCCTTGTTCAGGCTCTTGCCCGAGACAGGGAATTCCGTGCGGATGAGTTGCTGGAGGAGGCGATGTTGCGCCGCCCGGGCGAGCGCCGCCCAACGCGCGTCACGCGGGATGCCGGCGGCAAGAACGAGTTGTTCCCACAAGCGCGCCGCCAATGGCGGAATCGGCGTGTTAATGACCGTTCGCGCGGGTTGTGCGCGGCGGCGGAAGTCGAGTTCGGCTGAAATCGTCTCCCCGTCGAGGTGCGGCAGCCAGTTGACATTGAGGGGAAACTGATAATTGAGTCCGTGCAATGCCCGCGCGCCCCACGCCGACAGGCGCAGAATCACTGGCCCACTCAAGCCCCAGTGCGTCACCAGTAACGCGCCGCGTTCTCGCAGCTTCGCACTGGAGACAGACGCTTCGACCGGCTCGACGGAAATCCCGGCCAACTCGCGCAGCCACGGTGCCCCAATGTGAAACGTGAACAACGACGGCACGGGTGGCGACAACGTGTGGCCCAGCGAGACGGCCAGTTGTCCCGCCGCAAGCGCGCGACATCCGCCGGTGGCAAGGAGCAGACGGTTGCAGGTGAGCATCTCCTTTTCAGTTCTCTCCGGGCGGCGCTCCAATTCAACTTCAAACCCACCGTTCGGCAACTTCGTTATGCGTTCGACACCTGAGTTGCGTAACAGTTTCACGCCGGCGTCGCGCGCCGCACGCAACAGACAATCAATGACCGTCTGTGACGAATCGCTGACGGGAAACATACGTCCATCGCCCTCCACCTTCAGCTTCACGCCGCGCGTCTCAAACCACGCCACGGTGTCGCTCGCCTGAAAGCGTTGGAAAGGGCCGATCAACGCCGGGCCGCCACGCGGAAACCGGGAGGTCAACTCGCGCGCATCGAAACAGGCATCTGTGACATTGCAGCGACCGCCGCCCGAGATGCGGACTTTGGAAAGAAACTGCGCCCCGCGTTCCAGCACCAACACTTCGGTATTGGGCGCAGCTTCAGCGCAGGTGATGGCCGCAAAAAATCCCGCCGCGCCGCCACTCACAACTACGACACGTCGCGAACTCATTGGCGCGAACGTAGCGGAGCACCTCGTTAAAGTCTCTCCCCAACGGAGTCGCCAAGTCGCCGCCGCCATCCAACGGAATCTTTACAACGCGAGACAATGCCTCTAAAACTCGCTCCCGTTATGAACCCCAGAAAGACCGTTCGACTGTTATCGGCTCTGGCCGCCCTCATCGGTTTGATCTCCTGCACGACTTCCATGGACAAACATCCCGCGCGGCCCTCGCAACGGCAGGGGCAGGTTGACCTGTAAAGGGTTTTAATTGGAGGCGAGGGTCGGAATCGAACGCATCTCGCCTTCCACAAGCCACTCGAAATCAAGTGTCTAGGTCATCGCTGACTGGTTGACAATAACGGGTTTACGTTGACTGTCAAGCCTAGCCCAGCCTCACTTTTCCTCACTTGGTTTAACCCCTTCACAACGGAGTTTGCTGGCATTTCTGCTGGCACTTTTCCGCGCCGTTCTTTGCCGGCACAAACCAGCTTTGTCCGAGACCCCGAAAACCGGCAGTTTCTCTCCGCTCGTTTGCGTGTGACGCGCTCGCTGTCCGGGCAACCTTCCGCCGGGGGCCTCCCGCGGTAGCAAGCGGGGGACGATGAACTCTGACCGGCTTTCGGCGTGGCGATCTCATCGGTCGCGGGATCAAACCGCTCAAGTAGCCATGCTGGAATTTGTCAAAAGCGATTACTATTTACCGGACCGGAGGGGGAAGAAGTTCGCGAGCGTGGAGAGGTCTCACTGCTTCGGCTTCGCGGCGGACGTCACCTCGACCTCTGCCACCCGGTAATAACCCTTAGGTCCCCGGCGACTGACCTGCAGAGCGAATTCCACTGGGCGGTCCTTGCCCGATGAACCATCGAAGAGTCCGAGGCTCACCGTGTAGCGGCCGGTCTTCAGGTCTGCCGGCAAAGCCAGTTGGTTCTGCACGATGATCGGCGCGCCCGGCAGCCATGACCGGTCGGTCCGGCCAACGACGCAATTCCAGGACACCCCACCACCCGAAAGCCTGACTCGCAATTCGTAGGGGTGATAAGGCGGGGCGACACCGCGATTATCAATCGTCACGCGGAACGGAGCAACACTCCCCGCAGCCACGGTGGATGGAAGCTCAATTGACTTCGGAAACAGCCAATAGCCACAGCGGTTCAACAGCTCGCGTGTCAGCGCGGGATTGTCGTCCAACCACTCCCGCGCAAAGCCGTGGTAGCCGATGTAGGTGGCGTGCAGAAGCTCGAGCGCGCCGCGAAAGAAGTCCGGACCTTTCTTTCCCTTGCCGAACTTGGCCGCCGAGGAGTTGGGAAGAGCGTACCAGTTTCCGAGCGATTTCACCTTGCCGTAATGTTCGAGTTCGAACACGGTCGGCGTCCACAGATAGGCGTCCGCGAAAAACTCCGGGCTGCGCACGGTGAAGCGGTCACCCGAATCCGAGAAGTACCCGTCCACCATGATGCTGTCGTCGCGATAGCTGATGCCGTTGGTCAAGATGTGGCGGTGAAGACTCTCGCGCTCGGCGGGGTCAGGCAAGGCGTGGACATAGTCATCGGAGATGACGAGCTGGGCGCGCTTGAAATACTTCAGATGAAGATCGACGTGCGATTTCCGCACGGCAAAGGACAACGTCTTGCGGCTGCCGGCCCAGCAATGGCCCTCGCCCCAATCGCCGATGCTGCCGATGTCCACGTAGCGCACCCACGGCTGGCCATCGTAGCGCGCGGCGAAAGCGGCGAGGAACTTTTCCAGCTTGGCGAGGAAGATGGGGTCGTCGAACGCTGGTTCCCACGGTCCTTCCGACCCGGTGGCCTTGCCCATGCGGTAATGTCCGCCTTGCGCGCCCGCCTCCATGACCCAGCGTGGCGTGGCGAACTGCTGTTCGATTCGATCCGTACTGGTTTCCTTGCAACTGATGCGAAATGCGATGCCCAGCCCGTGCGCGGTCCACTTCTCGATCATGCGATCAATGACCGCCCAATCAAACTGGCCTTCCTTCGGTTCGAGATACGCCCACGCGAGTCGGATGTAGAGATGGTCCATGCGGGGGAATTCTGTCAGGTCGGCATCGCGCGCAATTTCATACTTGTTGATGTGGTTGTCCGGGTAGTGGTGATACCAACCCTTGTGAGGATTGACCAAGATTCGCGTCGCATCATGAAGCGGAGTGAGGTCGTGGACGACCGGGGCCGGAGGCGGCTCTTCGGCGGCGGTGGCCGAGAGCAGGCCAGCCAGCAGCAAGGCCGCATTCAAGGAGCGGCGCAGTGTTTCACAATGGTTTTTCATTTCGTCTCTTCCTGAATTCTATTTCATCTCGCTCGCGGACACGGTGCGGATGCGAACGTCGGTGAAAAACTCGGAATCGGCTTCCTTGCGGGTGCGGCTGTGCTGGCTATTGGTCCAGATCGTCGTCGTGGTGCCGTCCGCGTGGCGCAGGCGGAGGTTGTCGAGATAGACTCGGTATGTGCCCGGTTTGCCGCCCCGAAAGACGAGGCCATGCCGCGGCAGGATGCCCGGGGCGCTGCTGCAGAGGCCGATGACGCGGTGTTCCCAGACGCCGGGGCCGCCTCGGGTTTCGGGGCCGGTGGCTTGCTCACGATTGAATTGGTCAATGCCAACGCCGCGACGGAATTCGAGCGCGATGCTTTTGTTGTCGTTGCCCTTGAACGGGGAGTAATAGAAACCGCGCGGCAAGCTATCCCCGCCGGTGGCGATGTCGAATTCGAGATAGTCGGTGGCTTCGTGATGACCTGCAAAGTTGGCGAACGGAACGACCAACGTGTCCTTTGGTTTCGCTTGGGCGGTCACGGTCACGGTAATCTCGAGCACCTCGCCTTCCGGGGCGGGCTTCGCGTCGAGCCGGGCGGGAACGGGTTGATGCGAGAGCGCGGCCCCGAGCGATTCGGCCCATGTGTTCATCTGGGCGGTGAGCGACTTCACCACGTCGGGATGCGCCGGGGCGACATTGTTGGTTTCGCCAAGGTCGGCGCGAATGTCGTAAAGCTCGACATGGTCAAAGAACCGGTGCAACCGCCAATCGGCGGTGCGGATCGCGTCTTCGTTGCGCCACGCCCAGTAGGAGCTGGCGACCGGGCTGGCGAGGTTGTCGCGCAAGGCGGGCCAGATGTTCTTGCCGTCCAGTGGACGTGTCGCCGGCATTTCCAAACCGGCCATCGCCAGAAACGTCGGGAACATGTCGAGCGCACCGCACAAGCCAGCCCACCGGCGGCCAACGAGTTTGCCGTTCGGCCAGTGGATGACAGTGGGCAGGCGCGTGCCGCCCTCGAAGACGGAGTGCTTGCCGCCGCGCAGGGGCAGGTTGCTGCCGTCCTTGGTCGCGCCGTTGTCGCTGGTGAAGACCACGATGGTGTTCTCGCGCAGGCCCAGCTTGTCGAGTTCGTCGAGAAGCCGGCCGACGTTCTGGTCCAACGCCTGGACCATGGCGGCATAGATACGTTTTTTCTCGTCCGTCACCTTTGCGTCCACGCCCGCCAGTTCGGACTCCTTGGCCTGCAACGGGCCATGAACGATCTGAAACGGCACATAGCAGAAGAACGGCTTGGTTTTATGTTCACGGATAAAATCCAGCGCGTGCTTCGTGACGAGATCATCGGTGTAGCCTTCGTCGCCCGGGCGATACTCGCGGTTGTGCCACCAACTCACTGGTCCGCGTCCGCCCACCGTGCGCCGGGTGAAGTGGTCGGGACCGCCGCCGTAATACACCCATGCTTCGTCGAAGCCGTGTTCGTTGACACCGAGGCCGCCTTGGAGTTTTTTATTCGGCATGGCCTGCCAGGCCTCCTCGTAGGCCCGACGATATTCGGGCGTGTCGGGGTCGTCGCCGTTGTGCCATTTACCGAAGATGCCAGTGCGATAGCCTTGTGCCTTGAACGCTTCGGCAATGGTGGTTTCCTCTTTCGCCAATTCCCCGCCCACTTCCGGCCCGGTGCCCACGCGAAATGGGTGCCGACCAGTGAGCAACATCGCGCGCGTCGGGGAGCACACGCACCACCCCATGAAGTTGTCGAGCCGCACGCCTTCTCGAAACAGCCGATCAATGCGCGGCGTCGGAATGCTTCCGCCATTCATGCTCAGATCCCCCCAACCGAGGTCGTCGGCCATCAGATAAACAACATTGGGTTTGGCGGCGCTGGCAGCCGGCGGGGCCAGCAGCAGCGCGGTCATGAGCGCGAAGGCAAAGCCTATGGGAAAAGTTTTCATGGGGATTTCAGCGTTTGATCTCCCGGGCGTCGGGACGTTGCCAATTCACAGCGGCAGTGTGCGGCGAATACCAGGGCTTGGCAGTGATTCGTCCACGCCGGTGTGTCCCCAGCACGCGCACGACCTTCTCCTCGCCGGGCAGCAGATCGAAATAATTGTCTTCGAAAAACCAGCCGAAGGGGTCGCCGTCCACTTCGCCTTCCTCCTCGCCGCCG
>CAZNOE010000007.1:0-26619 GCA_964574525.1 uncultured Bifidobacteriaceae bacterium | reverse complement strand
CACCGCGCGGGCGAATTTGTCGGTGGTGATCACCAGCGCGCCGTTCTGCACTTGCACGTTCAGCTTCGCCTCGGGAAACGTCAGTCGGCGCTCGATGTCGGCAAAGGCGTTGGCGCGCGCCAGCATCGTCCCCGACTGGTCCGACATCGTGGCGAACAGGATATGCTCCTTGCGGAAAGCACGGATGCCGGCTTCGTCCAGTCGCACGACGACCTTGGACTTGCCCGGGGCTACGCTCACGTCACGCACGATCTCTTTGCGAAATTCGTTTTGTTCGAGATGGTAAAGTTGAATCTTGACCGTGCCGCTGACGGTTTCGGTGCTGTCGTTGACCGCCCACAAGTAAAGGAACGTGCCGATGTCGAAGGACAGCAGCACGGGGGCGAAGGCCCGGCGCAGCGCGTAGTAGGCGTGGTAGGGTTCGAGGAAGAAGTCCACCTTCGCGCTGTAAATCTGGGGCCAGGAGTCGTTGAATTTCCAAACGAGGTAACCGCCGCAACAACGGCGATCGGATGTTTCCTCGGCTGGACGGCCGCGCCGCTGGCGCTCGACGATGTCCTGGTAATACAGTCCCTCCGCCATGCCGAGCCGGTAAACCAACCCGGCGAGATCGGTGGCGTCGTAGAGTTGCTCGACCGGCCCGGTCTTCTTCCAGCTTTCGGCGCAGGTATAGGGCAGCCAGGTTTTGGGGAACGGGTATTTGTTTCCATGCAAAGAAAGTGTGGAATAACCCTCCGGCCAGAGATGCTCGGGCTTGATAAACCGCTTCAAGCTATGAAGCACCGGCGCGGCAATCCGGGTGTCTTCGCTGGCGAAATTCAGATAATCGTAGCCGGGCACGAACCACATGTTGGAGTAGCCATGGGTGTTGCCCTCGCGCGGGTCGTTGGCGTTCACGCCGCCGTAGGGCGAACTGGGCTGATAGTAGCGCTCGGGATCGAGCTGTTTGCAGATTGCGCCCACGTCTTCGGCGGCGGCCAGCCCAGTCCAGGGACCGTGGTCCGTGAAGTCCTTGTTGTAATCCTCGTGCGCCCACATCGCGGCTTCGTTGCCCCCGCACCAGCAGAGGATGGCAGGATGATGCTTGAGTCGTTTGAGCTGACGGGTCGCCTTCTCGCGGCAACGCGACCGACTCGCCTCATCTGGCTTCAAGGGCAATTGGGAGAAGTCCTGCCACAGCAGAAATCCCCGGGCATCCGCCATTTCGTAAAAGTTGTCGTGCGGCGTCATGACCTGGCCCCAGAGGCGGAAGGCATTGAAGTGGGAATTCTCCGCCAGGGCAAAAAGCCGTTCCATGCGGAGTTGATCCCACATGCGGCTCATCAAGTTGGGCGTCACCCAATTGCCACCGCGAAGGAACACCGAAACACCGTTGACCACAAAGTGCAAGGGCTCCGGCATGGTCACGCGCCGGAAGCCAATGGTCCGTTGCAGCGTTTGCTGCGGGCGATCACCGGCCAGCAGCGTAACCTGCGCCCGATACAGCGGCTGACTGCCATAACCACGCGGCCACCACAACTGCGGGCGATCCACCTTCACGACGCAGCGGCAGTTAAAACTGCCTGCGTTTGTCTCCGCCGGAGTGATTGATTCCGCCACCGGTTTGCCCTCGGGATCGAACAGCCGCACGCGCACGTTGACCGATGGCAATCGTGCTTTGCCCGCCGCATCTACGGTCAAAGTCCCCGTACTCAACGACTCGTCCAGCGATACACCGGTCGCCGCCTCGTCCAGCGTGTTTCCTTCGGAAGTTTCCAGCCAAACCTGGTCGAAGATTCCGACCGACGTGAGCGCGGGATTCGGGCCGAGATAACTGCCGCCGGGGCGCTGGCGACCGGTATCGGGCTCACCTTCAACTTTGGCCGCGTTCGAACGAAAACGAAGCACCAGCATGTTTTCCGGACGCAGCGTTTGGCTGACTTCGGCTGTGAGCGGCGCGTGCTCATCCGAGTGTGACGCCACGCGAGCGCCGTTGAGATAAATCTCCGCCCGGCCATCGAGTCCCAAAACCGCAACCAGCTCACGCGCCCCGGTCGCGCCGAAAACTTCAGGGCGTACACCCAATCCCGTTCGCCCGTCCAAAAACATTTCTCGGTGCCGCCCGGCAACCAGGGTTCTTCGATCTTGGCGTGGGCCCGGAGAACGTCATGCACCATGGCCGGCATGGCGGCGACGGGCAGCCACCCATCGCCCGTCGCCGCCCGTCCCGCCTGGCTCAGAAACTCGGCGGTCAAATCGGTCTGCGGCTCAATTGATTTGAGGCTCCAACCGTGCAGCAGTTCGGTCGTCTCGACCGCGTCACCGGATGCGACCGGTACCGCCTGGCCAAACAAGTTCACAGGTGTCGCGAGCGCGCCGCCCACAGCGGCGGCCTGCAATAAGAACTGCCGACGGGTCAGGAGTTCTTGGGGTGAGGTTTCAGTTTTCATTCGAGAGGCATTGGTTGCTGGTGGGTCGTCCGGCAGTAGAAAGCGAGGTGTCAGGGTCATCGCTTCAGGAACTTCACGACCGCCTCGGTCCGGGAATGAACGTGCAGCTTGTTGTATATGCCGCGAATGTGAAAACGGATGCCGTCCAGGCTGATGCCGAGGTTGTCGCTGATCTCTTTATAGCGGTTCCCCAGTGCCAGTTGTTCCAGGACTTCCTGTTCGCGCGACGTCAGGTTCTCCACCACGGTCGGCTCCGGGTCGCCTTTGCGAAAGCGCTGAACGACTCGGCGGGCGATTTGAGGCGTCATCGGGGAACCGCCTTTGCGGACTTCTTCGATGGCTTCCACCAGCCGGGCGGGCACCGTGTCTTTCAGCAAAAACCCATCCGCGCCGGCCAGAATGGAGTTGAACAGGGAATCATTGTCGTCATGCACGGTCAGCATCACGACGAGCACGGTGGGCAAGAGGCTTTTGAGCTGCCGCACACACTCGACGCCATCCATCTTGGGCAGCTTCACATCCATCAGTACGACATCCGGCTTGTGCTCGACCAAGTCCGTCAGCGCGGATTCGGCATCTGGATAATCAGCCACAACACGCAGTTGCGGCGATCGCTGAAGCAGACGCTTCATGCTGCTGCGGAGGTCGTCGTTGTCCTCCACCAAGGCCACTCGAATGCTCATTGTTTTGCCCTCATGATGATGATGATTCACGGACCACACCGACGGGCCAGTCTTTCGGATATGCCCAGCGCGCGTGAATGGAAGTGCCGGCGCCAGGAGAACTCTCGATGGACAGGGCCGCGCCAATGGCCTCCATCCGGTGCCGCATGTTGGCCAGACCGCTCCGCTGGCTGGTGGCGTCGGAGTTCACGGTGAAGCCGCGGCCATTGTCCTCCACCCGGAGTTCGAGGAGTCCCTCGTGAAGCTTCAAACTCAATCGCACCTCTGAAGCATGGGCATGCTTGAGGACGTTGTGAAGCGCCTCTTTCACGACCATGAACAGATTGTGCCGTACCTCCGCGATCAGCGGGAGAGCGGGAACTTCGGTCGGCAGGTCCAGACGACAGGGCAGCGATGCCGCCTCGCAAAATTCATAGGAATACTGGCTGATGTATTGCACGAGGCTGTCCAGTGTATCGTTTCGCGGATTCGTCGCCCAGATGATCGTGCGGAGCCCTCGGACTGCTTTCCGCGCCGTATTGCCGATCATCGTGGCATTCGCCTCGACCTCTTTGGGCTGCGCATTGTCTCCCATGAGCAACTCGCTGAGCACGATGACGTGAGTCAGATCAGACCCAATGTCGTCGTGGAAATCCCGCGCGATGCGGGCACGTTCGAGTTCAACCAGGCGTGCTTGCTCTTCGCGTTCCAGCCGGCGCATGGACTTGGCCTTCTCGAGCCGCCGGACCATGAACGCGATGCAGACCGCACCGGTGAGGAGGACGGTCCCGACAAACCAGCCAGTCTGCCAGAAATACGGTTGGATGATCAGCTCGATACTGGCGCTTTGCGGACTCCACAAGCCGTCGTTGTTGCAGGCTTGCACTTCAAACCGGTAGCGACCGTGCGGCAGGTAGGAGTAATCCACCACACGCTTCGCCCCGCTGTTCACCCACGCCGAATCCAAACCTCCCAGCCGATGCCGGAACCGCACTGTTTCCGGCGCGGAGAAGTTCAGGGCCGTGTAGCGTATTTCCAGTCGGGGCCGTCCTGGCGAAACCGTCAAAGTCGCCGGTCCGGACAATTCGTGTACCTTCTCGCCCATCGTGACTTCTTCGATGAACACCGGCGGCGGCCGGGGGGCAACCGCCACCGCATCCGGGCGCAAGACGGCCACGCCCTTGAGCGTCGGGAAGAGCAACCGACCGTCGCGCGTCATGCACCCGGAGGGTTGGAACGCGCAGGTGCAGGCGGCCGAAAGCATCCCGTCGGATTGACCGTAGGTCGTGCAGGAGATGGTCTTGCTGTCGCCGCTCATGAAGGCTTCCAGGACCGCCCGGCGCGCCGAGAAAACTCCGTGCGGCGAACTGAACCAAAACCGGCCTGTGGAATCTTCCAGGATGTGGCACACGGTGAAGTCGGCCAAGCCATCCCGGGTTGTAAAATTGACAAAGCGACCGTCGCGCAGGCAACTGAGCCCGCCGTCAGCGGTACCGACCCACAACTCATCGTTGTCGTCCACGAAGAGTGACCAGGCCAGATTGCTCAGGAGGCCGTTGGTGGTGGTGTAAGCGGTGAACTTTCCGTTCTGCAGGCAGAACAGCCCGGCGCCCTTGGTGCCCAACCAAAGCCGCTCCCTGCGATCCGACGCTATCGTCACCACTTCGTAGTCATCGGAGAGCCAGGGCATGGCAACCCGGGTAAACTCTCCGCCGGCATAAGATGCCAGGCCGCCCCAATGACCGAACCAAATGCGCCCCTGCCGGTCTTCATGGATGGCGTTCACCCGATGGGAGATGCGGTTTCGGTCGAACATGGAAACAAACCGACCATCGCGGAATTGATAGACGCCGTGCGACGACGTGCCGACCCACAGGTTGGATCGGCTGTCCTCGAAAATAGACCACACCTCCGTTAACGGCAGATCGCTCGGCCCGTAACGTGTCGCGTTGGTTCCCTGAAACCGGTAAATGCCGGCAGAGCTGGTGCCCGCCCAAATACTCCCGGCGCGGTCTTCACAAATGGAATAAACCCGCGTGGTCAACAAGGATTCTCCCAAGATACTGACGCGTCGCGGCTGCAACCGGACCAGACCGCCATCAAGCAGTCCCAACCATTCGTTGCCTTCACGATCCGCAAGGTAACTGGAGACGGTCGTCCCCGGCAGTCCATTCTGCGGGTCGAGTTCCCTCACTGCTCCCTCAGGCGATACAGTGACAAAGCCTTCCGGGTACAACCCGAAACAGAGATTACCCCAGCGATCTTCACCCAGAACACCCAACGACGTTTGCACTCCTGGAATTTGACTTGCCGGACCGACCCAACGGCCCGCGTGGTATTTCCTTTGCCAGTGATTCGTGCCACACACCCATAGGCCACCATTGCCACTTGCCACCAAGTCCGTGATGTTGAAGTTCGACCCCAGTTCCGGCAGTTCGACCCGCTCAAACCGTTCACCGCGCAAGACGGCCAATCCCCGCGATGTGCCCACCCATATCTGGTCCCCGGAATCCTTGGCAACAGCCTGAATCCGACTTCCCGCCAAGTCTCCTGGCAACGCAACCGGCTGGACCTGGCCGCCCTCGAACCGGAGGAGTCGGCTCGATTCGTCAACCCCGCTCACCATCCAGACCCGGCCCTGGTCGTCTTCGCACACGTGACCGGGAGACACCGGGTAGAAATCGCGGTTGGTGGAGATGGCGCTGAACCGCCCGTCGGCCCACCGCCACAAAGCCCCGGAGCTCGCCACAAACAACGAATCGCCCGAGGCCTCGTTCAGGCCAGCCACAATTTCATCTTGCTCGTTCCCCGCACCCAACAGTCGCTCGAACCTTCCCCCGCGAAGCGCAACCAAACCGCCTCCTCGTTCCGTGGTAATGAACAGCGTGCCATCGGCACCCTCGAAGAGCCGGCCGATGCGGCTGCGCGGGAGTTCCGGACAATTCTGCGGCGTGAAAACCTTGAATTGCATCCCATCGAAACGCACCAATCCCGCCAGCGTGCCGATCCAGAGGTAGCCGTCCCGGGTTTGCGCGAGCGCGGTGACCGAGGTGTGGGGCAGGCCATCCGCCACAGACCAGGCCTTGACCATCAATTCGGTCTGCGATTGCATCGGCGCGTCTTCCGCTTGGCCGATTAGGTTCGCGCAAGTGCAAATCCACACCGTAGCGATGAGGACTCGCCGCCGCATCCACGTATCCAAGCATCGAACGGTGTCGCCCATTTGCATTCCGGTGTCGTACTCTAGGTTTCGCGAACGGGCGCGACAAGGCCGATTCGACTACATCATTGTGCAGGTGTTCCAAGCCGTCGCCGCAATGATAGTCTTGCCACTGTATTTTGGGGGCCATGTCGGTCCATTGAGGCTGCGGCAGCTCTGGTCCTTGGTCTGGCACAACAACTGGGTTGGGCCATCCACCGGCTCGCCATAACATTTCACCCAGCGATTGACATTCTGCCATCAAATGAAAACATCCATTTGTTCCCTTCTTGCCTCGACCTTGTCATTCGGTTTGATCGCTTCCGAGCCGACGACGGCAACGGACACAAACCACCTTCTGGTTTCAACCTCGACCAATGCCTGCTGGTGGGCTGGCGTCATTGACCACGGCTACCGGATGCCGCTGGCCGAGGGTTATCAGGCGGATTTGTGCGGCGACACGTACGGGAATCAGGCCCAACCCCTGCTCCTTTCGAGTCAGGGCGATGTGATCTGGTCGGAAGAGGCGTTCGCATTTCAATTCTTATCGCGTGGCCTGGCAGTGGACGGCAAAGGTGGTCGGGTGCTCCAGACCCGGTCTGGAAATTCTCTGCGCGACGCCTTCCGTTACGCGAGCCAGACCTATTTTCCACCTTCGGGCAAGCTGCCCGACAAGCTGTTGTTCACGGCGCCGCAATACAACACTTGGATTGAACTGCAATACGATCAGAATGAAGCGGACATCTTGAAATACGCCAAGGCCATTCGGGACAACAACTTTCCAGCCGGCGTGCTGATGATTGACGACAATGGCAGCAAAATTACGGGCAGTGGGATTTCCAGAGGAACAAATTCCCGGATGCGAAAGCCATGGTCCGCACCCTGCACGCACAGGATTTCAAGGTGATGCTTTGGGTTTGTCCTTTCGTCCACACCAACTGCGCCGCCTACCCGGACCTGACCCGCCGGAGTCTCCTCTTGAAGAATGCTTCAGGTGACGTCGCATTGGTCAAGTGGTGGAATGGTCTGGGCGCCTTGCTTGACTTCACCAACCCAGAGGCGGTGGCATGGTTTCGCTCGCAGTTGGATTATCTACAATCCACGTATCAGGTGGATGGATTCAAATTCGACGGCGGCGACAGTGAGTTCTACAAGGGAACCACTGCGTCGCGACCCGTTTCCCCCAACACCCATTCCGAACTCTTTGGCAAAATCGGCCTTGAATATCCGCTCAACGAATACCGCGCGATGTGGAGAATGGGCGGCCAGCCTCTGGTCCAACGGTTACGCGACAAGCATCACTCCTGGGACGACGTCAAGAAACTCGTCCCGAACATGTTGCTGACGGGACTTATGGGGTATCCTTTCAGTTGCCCGGACATGATCGGCGGCGGTGAATACCAATCTTTCCAGCCGGGCGCGACGATTGACCAGGAGTTGGTCGTGCGTTCCGCCCAAATCCATGCGCTCATGCCCATGATGCAATTCTCCGTGGCGCCCTGGCGCGTCCTTGATCCCGCGCACCTCAAAGCGGTCAGCAAAGCGGTTCAAGTAAGAGAAAAGCACAAGCGCTACATCCTCGAATTGGCACGGCAATCCGCCTCCACCGGGGAACCCATGATGCGCTCTTTGGAGTACGCTTTTCCCCATCAAGGTTACGAACGCGTGAATGATCAGTTCCTGCTGGGCGATCGGATTCTCGTGGCGCCAGTGGTGGAGAAAGGCGCCCGCAACCGGATGGTAAACCTTCCTCCGGGCGCGTGGCTGGGATTCGACGGCAAGCGCTATGCCGGCCCTGCCAAGATCACATTGCCGGTCGGCTCTGATGAACTCTGCTATTTCGAGAAGTTGAATTCCAAGATTGCCCAAGCGCAATCTTCCACCGCTCAGCCTTGAAGGATGAGCGGTTGGCGCGGCGCCGAAGCAACATCCAGGTGGCTAGTTGGCGTGTGGCCCAACCCATTCTTCCCGCGCAGGGGCCTCAATTCGGCCCCGTGCTGATTCTGAAAAGTCACGGCCTCTCCGCTCCTTCGTGAAGTTGCAAGCGAAAGCCAGTCCCGCTGGTTGCTCAACCTGCCGAACGGCGCTTGAGTTCGATCTTCGCCTGCTTCTCAAAATAGCGCACCAGCGCACCGTGATCGCAGTCGCCCATGTCATCAAGCTTCAACGCTTGCATAATCTCCCGCACCGACGCGGTGAGCGGCAGGGGCGCACCGAACTGGTGACCGGTATCGAGCGCGTTGTCGAGGTCTTTGATGTGCAGGTTGATTCGGAATCCAGGATTAAACTTCCGGTCCAGCATCAGTGGCGCCTTGGCTTCCATCACTGTACTGCCCGCCAGTCCGCCACGAATGGCCTGATAAACCAGCTCCGGCTCCACTCCTGCCTTGGCTGCCAGGACGAGCGCTTCGGAGACAGCGGCGATGTTGAGTGCGACTACGACTTGGTTGGCCAGCTTGGCGACGTTGCCCGCGCCGATGTCGCCCACGCGCACGACCGACGCCGCCATCGCCTTGAAGATCGGCAGACACCGGTCGAACACTTCCTGTTTGCCTCCAACCATGACCGAAAGCGTGCCATCAATCGCCTTGGGTTGGCCGCCGCTGACAGGCGCGTCCAGCATCTCGATCCCCTTCTCCGCCAGCTTGGCACCAACCTCGCGGCTGGCCAGCGGCGCGATCGAGCTCATGTCGGCGACGATCAATCCGGCTTTGGCGCCCTCGAGGATACCGTCTTTGCCCAGCACCACTTGTTTCACCTCCGGCGAATTGGGCAGCATGGTAATGACCAACTCGACCTGGGACGCGACGTCCTTGGCGCTGGCCACAGCTTTCGCGCCGGCCGCCACCAGTTCGTCCACCGCCGCACGCACGACGTCGCAGACGATCACTTCATGTCCTGCCTTGAGCAGGTTCTTGCTCATGGGCTTGCCCATGATGCCGAGTCCGATGAATCCGATTTTCATGTTGTTTTTGGAATGAGTGTTTTGGTTTGCAGAATTGGAAAGAGAAATCCGAGGTTACGCTTTGAAACCGTGGTCACGCAGCCAACCGAACGAACCGGCGGTGTCGGGGGCGGGCACGTATTCCAACCCGATGTAGCCGGGGTAATTCAACTCGTCGAGCCGCCGGAACAGGAATGGAAAGTTGATTTCACCCGTGCCCGGTTGGTGCCGGCCGGGATTGTCGGCGATCTGAATGTGACCAATGTGGGCGAGATGTTTGCTGATCGTGGCGGCCAGTTCGCCCTCTTCCCGCTGGGCGTGGTAGATGTCGTATTGCACCCGCACGTTGGGCTGCGCAACTTCGTCGAGAAGCTTGAGCGCCTGCTCGGTACGGTTGAGAAAGAAACTGGGGATGTCGTAGTGATTGATCGGCTCGATGAGCAATTCGATTCCGTGCTTGGCGAGTTCGGTGGCGGCGAACCGCGCGTTCTGAACGAGCGTCTGCCAGTGTTCCGCGTCACTGCGGCCCGCCACGCGTTTGCCAGCGAGACAGTTCAAGCGGGGCACGCCAAGGGCCTTGGCATATTCGATGGCCTTGGGCACGTCGGCACGGAACTCCGCCTCGCGTCCGGGCGAAGCGCCGATGCCGCGATCCCCCGCCGCCCAGTCACCTGCCGGCAGGTTGAACAAGACTTGTTGGAGACCGTGCTTCTCGAGTTCCGCCTTCAAGTCTTCCACCTTGAACGCGTAGGGCAACAGATACTCGATGTGGGTGAATCCGGCCTTGCGGGCCAGGGCGAAGCGTTCGAGGAATGATACCTCGGTGAAGAGCATGGTCAGGTTGGCGGCGAATTTAGGCATAAGTGTATTCGGTTTGAGTGCGCGCTATCAGCGCGTGCTGGTTGCGGTTTCAGACATTCAAGGAGTGACGGTTGGCGGCACGACCACCATCCATTTGAAAACGTAGGCTTGGAGCATCACCAACACGCCCATCAGCATCGCCAGGGCCAGGCTGTGCCAGAATACCGAGCGCAGCACCGTGCCCGCGTCCGGACTGTCCGCGTGGCCGCCCGTCGCCACGCTGGCCACGACGATACTCTGCGCGTCAATCATTTTGCCCATCACGCCACCGGCACTGTTCGCCGCCGCCGTGAGGATGGGGGACAGCCCGAGTTGTTGCGCCGAGACTTTCTGCAAATTGCCAAACAGCACGTTGGACGAAGTGTCGCTGCCGGTGAGCGCCACCCCCAGCCAGCCGATCATCGGCGAGAAGAACGGGAACAGAAATCCGGTTGAAGCCATCGCCAGCCCCATCGTCGTGTCCGTCCCGCTGTAACGCGTGGTGAACCCGAGCGCGAGCATCAGCGCGATGGTCAACAACGACACCCGCACCCGCAACAGCGTTTGCCAGTAAATCGCGGCGATTGGTCCGGGCTTCAGTCCCAGGAAAAAGCCCGCCGCGATCCCCGCGAACAACAACGCCGTGCCCGTCGCCGAGAGGGCGTTGAAGGTGAACACCGCTTTCTCGGCCTCCGGC
The DNA here is from genome assembly GCA_964574525.1 of uncultured Bifidobacteriaceae bacterium. Taxonomy (GTDB): domain Bacteria; phylum Verrucomicrobiota; class Verrucomicrobiia; order Limisphaerales; family JADLHS01; genus WYBW01. The sequence continues at coordinate 15,848 of CAZNOE010000007.1, read as the reverse complement.
TCCGGCGCCACCGGCGGCACTTTGGTCACGGCCAGATGCAATCCGGGCACGTTGAGCTTAACCATAAACAGTTCGTTCAACGCGGTCTTCACGGGCTGTAATCCCCAGAGAAACACAAAAACGGAGAGCAGGATCCACGGCAGCCACGCTTTCACTGGCGAGCCAGTTGCCGGGGTGGCGCTAATCGGCGCCGGTGCGTCCGTCGTGCCCGGTTGCCGGGATTCTTGCTTGGGTTTCCAGAACCGCATGAATAGCACAAGGGATCCCATCGAAACCATGGCGCCGATGATGTCCACCAGCCATGGCCCGTGGAGGTTGCTGACGAGAATCTGTGTGACCGCAAAGGACAAACCCGTTACCAGACAGGCCGGCCAGACGCCGCACATGCCGCGCCAGCCGACTTGAGCCCAGACCAGCCAGAAGGGAATGAGCAGCGAAAACGGCGCGAGCTGCCGGCCCACCATTGCGGTAAGCGCGTGAAGATCCAGTCCCGTGACACTCGCCAGCGTGACCAATGGTGTGCCCAATGCCCCGTACGCCACCGGCGCGGTGTTCCCAATCAGCGCCAGCTTCGCCGCTTCAAGCGGACGAAATCCCAACCCGATCAAGAGCGCTCCGCAAATGGCAATCGGCGCGCCAAACCCGGCCGCGCCTTCAATGAACGCCCCGAAGCTGAACGCGATGAGTAATGCTTGAATGCGCCGGTCGCCCGACACACCCGCCACTTGTTTCTGCAACACCGCGAACTGGCCCGTCTCCACTGAGAGCGTGTAAATGAAGATCGCGTTGAGAATGATCCAGCCAATCGGGAACAACCCGAACGCCGCGCCGTAGCCCGCTGCGGCGATCGTCAGCATCAGCGGCATTCCATAGACCCCGATGGCAATCGCCCCCGCCACCAGCAACCCGGCCAGTGCCGCCAGATGCGCCCGCACGTGCCAGAACGCCAGCAGTCCGAGCAACGTGACCACTGGCAACGCCGCGATCAGCGCCGACACCGCCAAGCCTCCTACTGGGGTATAGTTTTGCGACCAATTCATTTTGTCTCACCTCGGTTAAAGCTGGCTGGTTCCGAATGCGCAAGCCGCACCCCACTCTGCACCTCCGCCGCCGCGGGTTTGGGAGGGATTGGCTGATCCTGCCCCTTGTGGATGTACGACGCGAGCATGCCGCACAAGAAAATGATCAGCGCCCCGCCAATGCTGGTGGAGATGCGGGCAAACGGCATGAGTTGCATGCGCTTTGACGCGGATAGCACGGCGACATCCCCAGTGCCGCCCATGTTCGTCATGCACAATCCGGCGGTGATTGCCGACTCGACGAAATAGAATCCCACCAACCGGCCGACCAACCCGGCACCAAGGGCGGCCCCGACCACGACCGTCGCACAGAGCAGGACGTAGTAGGGCGTGATGGATCGGATGACTTCGCCCAGATCGGTGAAGACGACGCCGATGGCGAGCAGCACAATGCCGACGAAAGCTTTCACGACGAATTTGAACCACGAGTAGCAGGCACTGATCATGTAAGCAGGGATGATCCCGGCGATGTTGCACACGGCCACGACCAGAACCATCCAGGCGAGGTTATGCACCGACGGCACGAAATAGTTGAGAATCCTTCCGGAGGCGTAGAAGCCACAGCCTACGGCGGCACCGATGACGAGGTTCCAAACGGAGAACTCAATCTTCGGCTCCTCCTGCGCGGCCAATGGGTCTTTCAAAAGCGCCCCGTTGCCGCTCAACTTCGGGAATTGCCGGCCCAACCGATCCAGCAAGGCGGCGGCGATGATCGAAAAGACATTGCCCAGTATGACCGCCGGCACGAACACCGATAATATCTGCTTCAACTCCTGACCGGTGATTTCATTCACAACTTTCGCCATCGGTACCGCGCCACCGCCCATGCCACCTCCGAGAATGGGAAAGCCGATGTTCAGGACCAACTCCTTCCAGCCTCGGCCTGACGCCAATCCCACCACCGCCAGGAGCGCACAACTGAGGATGACCCCACCCACCACCGGCGCGGCATATCGAAGCCCAGCCTTGAGGAGCATCTTGGAATGGATGCCCAAAATCGCGCCCGTGATCAGGCTGCAAATGAAGAAGTCCAGGAAGTTGCTGCCTGATTCTTTCATGAAGGCGCCAAAAGATGTCACCACTACCTCGGGAAGAACCTTGAAATGCACCAAACCGGCCCCCAGAAAAATCAACAGCAACGGCGCGCCGCCCAGATAATCCTTGAGGATCGGGATGCGATCCCCCAGCGGCTGGAGGATGAGCGCCAGCGGCAGGAGCAAACACGCGACTCCGATGATTCCGGTGGGCAGGACGCCCAGATACATCGCCACCAATCCCAACCCCAGGAAGAGATAGATCGGCCAGCGCAGGAATAGTTTTTCGGGAGTGAGGTTGGGCGTCATGGTTGATTATTTCTTTGTGTGCGGACTCCGCTCGCTGTCTCCGCAGTCATATCCTGCTTCGCCTGCATTGGAAACTCGTGAGTCATTGCTTTCTTTTGGCCGGGGCGATGCAGTTAAGAAATCCCCTCACCCTGGCCCTCCCCATGAACCTCAAGATCGTGGGTTGGGGTGAGGGGCCGTTTCATCTGCATCGTTCCGGCTTAGAATCAGCTCGCCAAGGCGGCCAACCCGGCCTGAGCCACCTGCCCATCCTGGGCGCTCGTCCCGCCAGAGATGCCGATACCGCCGATGACCGCACCGCCGACGATGATTGGCAACCCGCCGTCAATCGGCACCGCCCCGCTCATGACCAGCATCCGCACTCCTTCGCCCCCGGCGGCCACCATGTCGTGAAAGGCCTTGGTCGGCCGGCGGAATGCCACGGCGGATCGCGCCTTGTCCTGGGCGACTTGCACGCTGCCGAATTGCGCGTTGTCCATGCGTTCGAGCAGCACCAGGTGACCGCCCGCATCCATTATCGCCACGACCATACACCAGCCTTGGCGCAGCGCTTCTGCCTGGGCGGCGGCGGACACTTTGCGTGCCTGTTCCAGAGTGATGGACGGCCCGTAGGAGGGCAGTTGGGGATTCGTGCTGTTCATTGTTCGTGTTCTTTCAAGAGTTGAGGTTGCGTTGTTTAAGAATTGATTCGCGGGCATCACGGCGATTTGTAGGCATCTCGCAGCACCTGCATCGTGTGGCGGATTTTGATGGGTGAGCCGAGCTTGGCGAGATGGACGCGAAGCTGGGTCAGGCAGCCAATGTTGCCGGACGCCACCACGCTCGCGCCGGTCGCATTCACGGCGCGCGCCTTCTGCTCGCCGAGTGACGCGGCGATGACCGGTTGATCCATGTTGTAACTGCCCGCGCTGCCGCAACACAGATGCGCGTTGGCCAGCTCCATGAGTTGAAGGCCGGGAATGGCACGGAGCAGATCGCGCGGTTCACGACGCACTCCCTGTGCATTAGCCAGATGACAAGCATCGTGGTAAGCGACCTTTATCGGCGCTCCCAAACCCGTCGGTTTGTCGCGCAGTCCGAGCTTGGTGAGGAAGACACTCACGTCCATGACGCGATGCCGGAACTTCTCCGCGCGTTCAGCGTCCGCTGTCCCTCCGAGGATGAGGTGATACTCGTGCATCGCCGAGCCGCATCCAGCGGCATTGGTGAGCACGGCATCCACGTCGGACGGAAACGCATCGAGATTGCGCTGCGCGAAACCGCGCGCCGAGTCCAGGTCGCCCGTGTGCCAGGCCAGGCCACCGCAGCAACCTTGTGAGCGCGGCACGACCACTTCGACGCCATTCCGGGCGAGCACTTCGATGGTGGCGGTGTTGATGTCCGGATCGAGCACCTGTTGCGCACAACCCGCCAGCAGCGCCACCCGGGCACAGCGTTCGCCTCGCGCCGGGGTGACTTCCGGCCACGATTGCTTCGGCGGCAAGTGCGCGGGCAACAATTCCAACATCGGCTTGAGCGCGCCGGGTAATAGCGGAGATAACGCCTTGCCCACCCGGCCCATGGTCGCTGCCGCGCGAAAACGCGAGGGATACGGAACGGTCTGCGCCGACAACCAGCGGGAAAGTTTTTCGCCGAATGGCCGTCGGAAGTGGTCCTTCGCCAGCGCGCGAAACGGGCTGATCAAATCGCGGTATGGCACGCCGCTCGGACACGCCGGCTCGCACGCCAGGCAACCGAGACAACGATCCACATGCGGTTGCGCGGCCTCCCACGACAGTTTGCCTTCCAGCACCTCTTTCATCAGCACGATGCGACCGCGCGGCGAATCCATTTCCTGCCCGAGTTCCTGATAGGTCGGGCACGCCGCGAGACAGAAACCGCAATGCACGCATGTCTCGATGGCGTGGGTCATCGGCTGGGCGAGCGGGCCGTGCTGGTTCGCTGGAATTTCGTGAAGCATCAGTCGTTGAGTCCGGGGAAACGGTTTTCCGCGTCGAGCGCGGTTTTCACAGCTTCGGTAATTTGGAAGTGCGTTCGCGCACCCAGCCAGAGCGGCGCGTCGCCGCGCAAAGTAACGCCGGAGAGTTTTTGCGTTTGGAGTTTTTGATCGAGCGTCACAGCCTGCGCCGCGTCCGCCAGCGAAACGAAGGCGACGTTGCCGCCCGCACTCACATGCACCCGCGCGCCGGGCAAGGCCGCCAGGCTCTGGTGAAACGCAACTAGATTTCCCGGCGCGAGCGCCACCTTGATGAGGACGCTGCTGATTGTCGTTGGCTGGTAGGGCGCGTCGCTCCGCGCGCGCCGTTCTTGCGTATCATCCGTTACGGCGCGCACGGAGTGACGCGCCCTACCTTGCTGCTCATCGGTCCACCGAAACTCCCGCAAGTCACTCCAAAGTTCTTTCGCCTCGGTTTCATTCAACTGCTTCCCCGGCCAGCGGCCCAGGATTTCCTGCGCGAGCGAGGTCAACGCGGTCGCCGGACCGCCCAATCGCAGGGCGATGGATTTTCCGCCCGGCAAACAATCCAATGCGTCCAGTTCCCAGCGCGAGTTCGCCGCCGTGGTCAGAATTTTCACTGTGGATTCCGGATCGCTGATGTCGAGCGTGAGCGTCAGGTGCGACACCGGTTTCGGGAACACCTTGAACGTGGTTTCCACCAGCACGCCGAAACGTCCCAGGCTGCCGACGAAAAACTTCGGCACATCAAAGCCCGCCGCGTTCTTCACCACTTTGCCGCCCAGCCGCAGCAAGCGGCCCGCGCCATCCACGAATTGCACGCCCAAAATAAAATCCCGCAACCCGCCAAAACGAAACCGGCCCGGCCCGCTGACACCCGACGCCACCGTTCCGCCGAGCGTCGCCCCGGCATCCACCCACAGCGGATCGAAGGGTAGATACTGTCCGCGCGCCGCGAGTGTGGCCGCGATCTCGCGCACCGGCGTGCCGGCCAGCGCGGTGAAGGTAAATTCGCTGGGTTCGTATTCCACCATGCCACTGAGCTTCGCGGTGCAAATCTTGACGGCGTTCCCGGCGGACAAACGTGGCTTCGTGCCCGCGCCCACGGCGATGACTCGCGGCGCGGAACGCACGGCCTCGACGAGTTCGGCGGTGTTGGCGGGGGTGAGCGTGGTGTTCATTCGCGTGAGATGACGCCGGCTTTTTCCAGCGGATGCAGCCCGTGCTGCGTGAGCGCGGGAGCTTCCGTGCCGGGAAACATCTTCCCGGGATTGGCGATGCCGAGCGGATCGAACGCCGCCCGCAACCGTTTCATGCAATCAATTTCCTCCGCGCTGAACATGTCCGGCAGATACGCCCGTTTCTCGACGCCCAGCCCGTGCTCGCCGGTGAGCGATCCGCCCATCGCGACGCACATCTTGAGAATTTTTCCGGCCAGCGCCTCGGCGCGTTCGACCGCGCCGGCTTCCCGTCCGTTGAAGAGAATCAGCGGATGCAAATTGCCATCGCCGGCGTGAAACACGTTCGCCACGCGGATGCCGGCTTCGCGCGACATTTCACCGATGCGGCGCAACGCTTCGCCCAATCGCCGGCGCGGAACGACTCCGTCTCCCACGATAAAATCCGGCGAGAGCCGGCCCACCGCGCTGAACGCGCTCTTGCGGCCCTTCCAGATGGCGAGCCGTTCCTCGGCGTCGCGCGCGGGCCGTGCTTCAATGGGTTTGCTCGCGGCAATGATCTCGTCGAGCCGCACGCGATCCACCGCCACGACTTCGCGCGGGCCTTCCAGTTCCACGATCAAGACTGCTTCACTGCCGGATGGATAATCGGCGTGAACGGCGGCGACGGCGGCTTCGAGCGCGAGCGCGTCCATGATCTCGATCGCACCGGGCAACAGGCCGCTGGCAATCACGGCGGACACGGCATCACCGGCTTGTTCCAACGTTTTATAACCCGCGAGCACGGTATGAAAACATTCCGCGCGCGGCAGCAGTTGCAGGGTGAATTCGACTGCGATGCCGAACAACCCTTCGTTGCCGGTGAACAAACCGCACCAATCCGGACCGACATTCTCACGACTTGCACCGCCCCACTCGACGACTTCGCCGGTGGCCAGCACTGCTTTGATGCCGAGGACGTGATTGGAGGTCATCCCGTACTTGAGGCAATGCGCGCCACCGGAATTAAAGGCGACATTGCCACCAATGGTGCAGATGGACTGGCTCGAGGGATCGGGCGCGAAGTGCAAGCCGTGCGGCGCCGCGGCCAGCGTGACGTGCGTGTTGATGACGCCCGGTTGCACCACGGCGACGCGTTGCGCGGAATCGAGCTTCAGGATCTTGTTGAGGCGATTCAACGCGATGACGATGCCGCCCGACACCGGCAACGAACCACCGGACAAACTCGTGCCGCTGCCGCGCGCGACAAACGGAAGCTTCGCGGCGTGACAGGCCCGCACGATGGCGATGACTTCGTCCGTCGTCTCGGGAATCGCCACCGCGAGCGGTCGCTGCCGGAACGCGGTGAGACCGTCGCTCTCGTAGGCGGCGAGTTGCTCGGGCCGCAGAAGCAATTGCTCCGGTCGAAGCAGTGTCTTGAGTTGTTGGAGCGCAGCGGACATGATTTTCCAGTCAACTCACTTCCCGTTGCGCGCCTTCACCTCGCGCCGACGTGCGTGCAAAATGTATTCGGTGTAGCCGTTGGGTTGGGCGCCGCCTTTGAACACGAGATCGCACGCGGCCTGGAAGGCGATGCTCTGCTCAAAGTGCGGCGACATGGGGCGATAACCTGGGTCGCCGGCGTTCTGGCGATCTACCACGGCAGCCATGCGGCGGAGGGTTTCGTTCACTTGCTCCGGCGAACAGACGCCGTGCCGCAGCCAGTTGGCGATGTGCTGGCTGGAGATGCGTAGCGTGGCGCGGTCTTCCATCAAGCCGACGTCATGGATGTCGGGAACTTTGGAGCAGCCCACCCCCTGCTCCACCCAGCGCACGACGTAACCGAGGATTCCCTGGGCGTTGTTGTCCAGTTCCTGTTGGATTTCCTGCGCGGTTGGTTTGGTCGCGCCGAGCAGCGGCAAGGTGAGGATGGCGTCGAGACTGGCGCGTGGCCGTTTGGCCAGTTCCGCCTGGCGTTGCGCCACGTTCACTTCGTGATAGTGCAGTGCGTGCAGCGTGGCGGCGGTGGGCGATGGCACCCAGGCCGTGTTCGCGCCGGCCATGGGATGCGCGCGCTTGGTGGCGACCATCTGCGCCATGAGATCGGGCATGGCATACATGCCCTTGCCGATTTGCGCGCGACCGCGCAAGCCGCAGGCGAGGCCGTTGTCCACGTTCCAATCTTCGTAGGCAAGAATCCATGGCTGCGACTTCATGGTGTTTTTGCGCACCACCGGCCCGGCCTCCATGCTGGTGTGAATCTCGTCGCCGGTGCGGTCGAGGAAACCGGTGTTGATGAACGCCACGCGATCCTTCGCGGCGCGAATACATTCCTTGAGGTTGACCGTGGTGCGGCGCTCCTCGTCCATGATGCCGACCTTGACGGTGAAGCGCGGCAGGCCGAGCGCGTCTTCCACGCGGCTGAACAGTTCACACGTCAACGCGACTTCCTCCGGCCCGTGCATCTTGGGCTTCACAATGTAAATGCTGCCGGTGCGCGAATTGCAAAGCTTCCCGCCGCCCTTCACATCTTGCCGCGAGATCAGGCAGGTGAACAGCGCGTCGAGAAAACCTTCGGGGATTTCCTTCCCGTCGCGGTCGAGCACCGCGTCGGTGAACATGTGATGGCCGACGTTGCGCGCGAAGAGAAGGCTGCGACCGGGCAGAATCAGCGAGCTGCCATCGGGCTTGGTATAAGTGCGGTCGGGATGGAGGGTGCGTGTCAGCGAGCGTCCGCCCTTCTGAAATGTTTCGGACAAGTCGCCCTGAATCAAGCCGAGCCAGTTGGCGTAGTTGTGCGCCTTGTCCGCCGCGTCCACGACGGCCACGGAGTCTTCAAAATCCTGAATTGTTGTGATGGCGGATTCAAGCACGACGTCCTTGATGCCTGCCGCGTCGGTCTTACCAATGGTGTGAGCGCGGTCAAATTGAATCTCGATGTGCAAACCGTGATTCACGAGCAAGATGGCGGTTGGCGCGGCGGCGTCTCCAAGATAGCCAGCAAACTTCGCACCGTCAGCCAGAGTGGTTTGCGGACTGTTGGCGAAGGTGACGCAAAGCCTTCCCTCTTGGATCGAATAACCGGTGGCGGCTTCGTGATTGCCGCTGGCGAGTGGAGCAGCTTTATCCAGAAACTCGCGCGTGAAGGCGATGACTCGCGCGCCGCGCCCGGGATTGTAGCCGCCGGATTTTTCGCAGCCGTCGGTTTCGGGGATCACGTCGGTTCCGTAAAGCGCGTCATAAAGGCTGCCCCAGCGAGCATTGGTAGCATTGAGCGCGTAACGGGCGTTGGTGACCGGTACGACAAGTTGTGGCCCGGCAACGACGGCGATCTCGACGTCCACGTTCGCGGTGGTGGCGGAGAAGTGCGAGCCTTCCGGCAGGAGATAACCGATCTCGGTCAAAAACTTCTTGTAGTCTCCAGCATCGTGCGGATGGCTCGCGTGCGCACGATGCCATTCGTCAATCTTTGACTGAAGATCGTCCCGCTTGGCCAGCAACGCGCGGACTTTAGGCGCGAGGTCGGCGACAATGTTTTCAAGCGCGGCCCAGATGATGGCCGGCTCGAGACCGGTCCCGGGGCAGATGCGGTGGGTGAGGAGATCATTCAGGACGGTAGCGACGTGAAGGCCGCCCTGTAATGTGCGTTGTGTCATGATGTTGGTTCGAGTCTCTTCCGGTAATTCGCTTAAGCGTCAGTTTGGTTCGTGCATCCAGCGGTTTCGGCCCGGAAATCCAGCCCTATGCTCGTCTTGTCCAGCACACCTTCGGTGTCGCCGACCAAGCCGAAACTTGCGTTTATGATGCAGCGCGCTGCCGTAGGCGCAATACCGAGATGCCGTGCTACGGCGCTTCCCATGAGCGGGCGGTTGTTCAGTGGCGGTTCAGAGTGCCAGAGCCGAAGCCGCTTTGGACACCTGCACAATAATGTAGTCGAATCGGCCTTGTCACTTTCTTCCGGCAAAACTCCCCGGGCTGACGCATGCCTCAGATTTTGTGATTCTGGTGTGTGCTTTGTATTTACAATCGCAACACAATCAACGTCACGAAAACACAGTTCGTCAAGCGTTGCCTGCTTGTCCCTGTAGCAGCGGACGTGAGTCGGATCCAATCTTCACCCAGAGGTATGGAGCCAACTCACGTAGCTACTCCAGATTCACGGATCAACCTCCGCGCGCCCTGCGGCTTGAGCATCGTTTCCATACGCTGGCGCAGCGCGGTCATGCGCATCGGTGGGATGGCGCGGTCAGGTCACAGCTTCACGGTGCGCTGGCCAGCGGCGGCTTTTTCGCCGGCTTCGAGGCCGGTGAGCATTGTGACGTCGGGCTTCCCGCGGCCGAGTTTGACCGTGTATTTTCCGGCGGCATAGACGCGTGGCTGGAAGCGCGTGCCTTGGGCGCGTACGGTGTATTGAATCTCGCCAGTTGCTTCCTCAATAACTTGCACGACGGGATTCTCGACGCCCTCGAAGTTCAGCTCTGGCAGCCAGCCCGCGACCTTGCGACCGTCATTGGCATCCATCGCGACGGTGATGGGCCAGCCGGGGAACTGCGCTTTGTCGCCCTGCTTCACGTCGGAAAAGCGCGGCCAACATTCAAAGGTGATCGTGCGGTTCTGTTTGTTGAAGCGCGCGATGCCGTAGCCGTCGGCGCGCTGCTTCTCGTCCTTGACGTCGGCAGGGTTGGCGTAGGCGAGCATGGAGATTTTGTTGCCGAGGCCGTCTTTGAAGTCGCCGGTCCAGGGCAATGGGCTGCCGGACACCGGGTTCGGGCCGGGCTTCTCATCCAGCGGATGCCACCAGCGACCGTAGATGGTGTTCACGAGCGCAGGGCTGGTGAAGGCGTACGGGCCATCGCCGAATTCGCGGATGCCGTGTTTCACGACAACGCCGAGGTGTTGATCACCGCACAGATGCACCGCCCACGCGCGGCGGATTTCTTCGAGCGCGAGGTTGCGTTTGGTCTGCGGCCAGCCGTTGCAGTCCAAGTCGGCGAGGAGGCGATTGTCTTGCTTGCCGTGCATGTGGACGGCCCCGCACAACGCTGTGGCGGAGAGCACGGCTTTCATTTTTGTACCGGTCCAGTCTTGCGCCCAAGTGCGGAGGAATTTTTCCTGCCGTGCGCCGAGCAGTTGCAACTTGGGCAGGTCAATCGTCTTTGGATCGTAGGCAGGATCGTTGATGTGGTCGGCGCGCGGCCCCATCTGTGGGATATTGCCTTTGGGACCAGTCTTAAACTTCCGGTCTTCGAGGATGGCGAAGTCCACTCCGCCGACGGTGAGGCGCGTGAAATAGACTCCGATGCCGCGCTCAACGGGTGACGGATCAACGGGGTCGGGCAGATTCCAGGTCTGCTGCCGCTGCACTTGGTTCACATACGCAACCGGATAGCGATAACCGCCGACGTCATCGCCCTCTTCCGTCGCGCGCTTGCCGCTTTCGCCCCACAGGTTGCCGTGACCCACGTCGTGATCATCCGGGATACAAATTGTCGGTCGGTCGCGAATGACATCGCGGAATTGCAGGCCGAACTCGATCCATCCTGCCGTGTGCTCGGTGTGGCGATAGGTTTGATCGCCCGCAAAGAACAACACGTCGGGATTCTGCGCCTTCAGGTTTTCGATGATCTCGGGGCGTTGCCCGACGGTGCGGCTCGAGTTGCACGACATGTTGGCGACGACGATTTCCGCTTTGTCCACCGGGTCGCGCCGGACCAATCCCTCGAACATCGCTGTTTCTCCGTGGCGCACGCGGTAGGCCACGTCTTTGGCGGCGTCCCATTTTTTGATACGGAAATGGGCGTCCCAGCCGGGATAAATTACCTTTGATTTCGCGATCTCCACCCAAGCATCACCGCGCTTTACCTCCAGCCGTGCCTCCCGCGGCTCGCCCGGCTTCAGCGGATAAAGCTGCGCGGTCATCTTCATCACGCCGCCGTGAACGGTGTAGAGCGCGAACGCGACAACCTGATCGCGTGGCACGTCCATCCGTGGCGCGGGAGGTTGAGGGTTGGCTTTTTCCGACGGAGGTTCGCTCTTGGCCCACCATTCGCCCGTGGCGAGCGAGTCGAGGTTTGGAAACTCTTTGCCGAAGATTTGAGCAGAGTCCGCATCCGCCGCGTGGAGTGATACCAGTGACGCAAGCAGCAAGTTGAGGAGGATCGCGTGGATGTGTTTCATGATGGTTAAGAAGTAGATGGGGTGGTGAAAATTGAAATGGGTTAAAACCAAACGTGACTCCAAAAACAATAGTGTGTTTCGAGCGATGAGGCCTCGCAGCCTGTGACGGCGATGAGCAAGAAGGACTCACGGTTCGGCAGAGGTGTTTGGTTGTTTGCTGTGCGCATATTTATTGAGGATCTGGAGATCAAGCGGACATACCTACTTCACCACTTTGAGTCGGGTATTGGCCAGGTCGAAGGTGCCTTTGACACCGCGGGGCAACCGGAAGCGCAGGAAGGTTTGGTCCTTGAACGGGGTGCTGATCTCAAACTCAAGGCTGTGTTCCTGCCATTGATCGGTCAGCGGAATCAATTCTTTCTTTGCGACGCTACGCGGGCCGTCAGCCACCGTAAAATCGACCGAGTCGGCCAGCTCAAAATCGACCGATTGAGCAGGCGTGCCGCGGACGCGGAAAGCAAGGCGGTAGTGCCCGCGGTCGAGTTTGATGCCCTTGCCAAGTGAATAACGGAGGCTGGATCCCCGACCGAAGTCACCGGTGACTCGGATGAAGCGGTGACCGGCGGAGCCGGCCACGGAGCTGTCAACATGGATCTCTTTGTCCAAGCCCTTGGGATGTCCCTCAAGCGTCCAGTAGCGCCAGGGATTGATCAGTTCGACCTTCGGGTCAGGAGTCCAGGGCGTCACGGCTTTCATTTGAGGCACGGACGGCGCCTTCACCGCCAGCAGTTTTTCCGGCACCTTGTAATGAAGGCTGTCGTCAAAGGCCGGACTGTCGAAGTTCACATTTTTGAAAGCGGCCTCCTTCGGGGCCTCGCCGACGCCGATGAACCCCAGCGGATGCCAGCCTCCACGGAAGTAGTTTTCGATCGCAAACCGCCCGCTCGGCATCATCCCGCCCTGACGGTCGAGGAGGGCGAGGGCGACGATGTATTGCCCCGGTTTAATGTCCGCCGGCAGCGTGGCCTGCCCTTCATCGTGATGCGGCACGGCGGGGCGGCGATAGGCGAAGGCCGCGCTGTCCCAATCCTCGCCGGGCAGCCATTTGCGGATGTCCAGGCCCGCCAGCGGTGCCGACCAGACGGGCTTTTTCGTCGCGGGATCGAGCAGCGCGACGCCCACGGGCCAGTCGAGGCAAAAGGGGGCGCTGCCGGTGTTTCGCACGGAAAGTTTCACCGTGAGTGTTTTGCCCGGCGGCACGGCGAGCGGATAGCTGGCGGAATCGAGCACGAAACGGTAGCCGAAGGCTTTTTGAAGCTCTGCCGCTCCCGCCAGCACTTCGCGGTCGGAGTCGTCATAGTTGCTAATCCAGCCGAGGTAGCTCGTGTGGTAGCGGCGGATTTTGTCGATCATGAAGCGACGGTAGGCCGGCACCGTCATCGTCTCATTGGGCGTGCGTCCAAAAGTTTCTGCCGGCTTCGCGCTCGCGCGCTGTTTCTGCCAGTTGTATTCCACCTCGCCTTCGATGGGGGCACGTTTCCAGACATCCCGATACACGTGCGTGGCCTGCCATGGGAATTGATCTGCAGGTCCATCAGGCGGCTCGCGTTCGAGGTTCGCAAAGGTGTCGTAGTAGATGCCGAATCCGGCCTGCATGAACTCCGCGTCATTATGCCGGACAAGCACGGGCTTGTTTTTGAAGGCCTTCTGAAATGCCTCCGCCAGCAGACGGCGCTGCTCCGCTGTCGGTGCCGGAGTGTGATGCTCGCCCCAGTAACCGATGAGGCCCATCTGCACGGCAAAGATGCGCGGGTCATTGTCCCAAGCCTCGCCGAGCTTCGCCACCAGACGCCTCATCCTCTCCTGAAATGCCGGGCGGTCGTAGTCGAAGGCGTGCAGGTCAGCGGGCCAGTGCTGCCTTCCAGAAGACCCGTTCCAGTCCAGAAACACGCGGGGCACGAGTTTGACATTCAGGTCCTCGAAGCGCTGGCCATTGGTTTCGGTGATCTTGGTGGTGTGGGCGATGATGCGCTCCACGGTATCCTCCGCGCTGACCTCGATGTCGCTCCACTTGATGTATGTGCGCACCACGAGCCCGTAGCCATCCTGCTTGTAGGCGCGGAAACCTTTGAGCGGATTGTTGATCGCACCCTGGAACTCGGTCGGTGCGACCGTGACCCAGCCAGCGCGGACGGATATACCATTGCCAGATGCGATCGAGCCCGCTTGTGCCTGGGCGGCTGCCAAGAGAAAGCCCATGCAGAATAAAACGCACTTCTGCTTCATGGTTTGTTCTGCTGTTGGTGCGTTGTCATTCCTGTTTCCGCCAGTCCGGCTCGCCGATCCCGCCGAGGTCGTGGTAGTTTTGCAGGACGACTTTGTCGTATGCGTGCCAGTCGGTGAAGCTGCGGTTGCGCTGCATGTCCACGCCGATGTAGAGTGTATCCATCAGGTCGGTGTATTTCCGCCAAGCGCAGTATGCCTTGCCCATCGCTTCCTTCGCCTTCTCCTTTTCGCCCTGGATGTCGTGAATCACGGCACGAAATTTCCCGGCACTGAATTGCCCCAAATGTCCCTGAGCCGTCAGATCCTTCAGGGTAAGTTGCAACTCGACATTGTCCCCGGGCATCAGGGTTGCGAGTATTTCCAAGGCCTTGGTCGAAAGCGCATCCACCTTCTCGATATTATCCCAGGCCGAAACTTTTTTGCCGACTTTTCCTTGGGCGGTGTCACGAAGTGAAGCGAGGCTGGAGCCCGCAAACGGTGTCGCTTCCTTGGTGTCCTCCACGGAGAAGTGGCGGCCTTCCCTTCCTTGCCACTTGTCGCCGGTCCACATCTCCGGCCAGAAATCCGCGTCGAACTGCCATTTTCCGGTGACCTGTTCGTTGGCCCGTCTGATCGCTCCGGAAGCGCCGCTCCAGGCCTCGAAGAGCTGGTCGGTCGGCACTTCGGGGAACCTTGCGGCGAGGTGCTTCTTGAAAAAATCATCGGCGATCATGGGATTATACGAAATCCGGCCCCACAGCTTTTGCATATACCAAGTACGCTGGATGCTTAGGGCATCCCGCCCTTTATAGTAGGGATTTTTGCTGGTGAACTCCTTGGCGAACACCCAGCCATCCGCTCCGATGTAAAAGCCGCTTACATATTTGTCGCTTTTGGGAAAGCCGCCGATGTAATCGCGCACAAACTGCGGCTCCGCCCAGTGGAGGAAAAAGAAATCGTCGTTTCGGATGGTCAACCAGGACATGAGGCCGTATTTGCCAAGCCCTTGCTCCATCCCCGTCCGGTGCCAGCGCGATGGAGTGACCGTGGAATGGGCGTGGGCCTCGGAATACTTGCAGGAGAGATCCAGGCGCACGTTGGGAAGCTCGTTCAGTTGGGCGAAATGCTTCAAGATGTGATCAATGTTGCCATCGTGCTGGCGATGGATAAAGACAATGTCCCGCGCGGGATTGTCTTTCGCATACTGCATCACACCCTTGCCGAAGGAATCCCACGCCCATTCTTCTTTTTGGTTGTGGTCGAGATTCCCCATCCTCTCTCCCACCGTGATGCCAAAACCCTTTAGATCAGGATAGGTCTGAAAGAGTTTGATCACGCATTTCCTGAGGTAGTCCTTGGTCTTTTGGTTGTCGGTGCTGTGCGTCAGGCCGTGTTTTCCCTCGGCGGTTGAGAGGAAAACGTTCCAGTTGCAGATGTAGATTTCAAAGCCCCGTTCCCGGCCATACTTCATGACGCCGCGCCAATATTCGATTTTTTCGGCGATTGACATATTGTTCACTTTGACACTCTTGCCCGCCTCATCGAAGCCGGTCACACCATTGATGGCGATGCCGGGATACTCGTCTTCCATATTGACCATCGAGGTGAATGGGTGGGGAGACCAAAGTGACAACACGTTGTAGCGATGCCGGGCCATCTCGTCGAACCAGGTGGTCCAGAAGCTCATGTCCCAGACATCCTTGACGGCCAGCTTGTGCGATGTGCCTTGGAAGCCGTAGAAATAGGTGGGCGATTCCTTGTCCAGCGGGAGATTGAACTTGATACCCCGGTTTTTGAGATGGGGAGCTTCCTCCTCATTGTAGGCGCGTGCGAGGTCGTGGAACTGAATGTTCTCCGCCAACTGCAATCCGCCATACATCGCGCCGACGGCATCACCGCCCAGCACCCAATAACCCATGTCAGGCTTGGT